>JAZRCQ010000299.1:0-7175 GCA_045659845.1 Eubacteriales bacterium | reverse complement strand
TGCCTTTTTGATCCTAATATCGGCGGCCCCGGCATGGCCTATCTGAAGGGAGAGCGCGGCCTCAGCGATGCCACCATCAAGCATTTCGGCCTCGGCTATGCGCCCGATGGCTTCGGAATGCTCAACCATATGCGGCAGCTGGGCTTCCGCGACGAGGAGCTGCAAACGGCGTTTCTTTGCGGAAAAAGTCAGAAAACGGGAGGAGCGTATCCCTATTTCCGCAACCGCGTGATGTTTCCCATTATCGACCCCGCAGGCAATATCGTGGCCTTTGGCGGTCGCGTGCTGGACGATTCCAAGCCCAAGTATCTGAACACGTCGGACACGCCCGCCTTCCGGAAGAGCAACCATCTCTTTGCGCTGAACTTCGCCAAGAACTGTGGCGCGGAGCAGATGATCCTGTGCGAGGGGTATATGGACGTGATCGCGCTCCATGCGGCAGGCTTTGAATTTGCCGTGGCCACGCTGGGAACGGCGATCACGCCGAATCACGCCCGCGTGCTTTCCAAATACACCAAGCGCGTGGTGATCTCCTATGATTCCGACGCCGCAGGTCAGAACGCCGCCAACAAGGCTATGCAGCTTCTGGGCGAGGTGGGGCTGGACGTGCGCGTGCTGAAGCTTTCGGGAGCGAAGGATCCCGATGAGTACATCAAAAAATTCGGCAACGATCGGTTTCGCCGCGTGCTGTCGGAAAGTAAAACGGGCTTTGAGCATCGGTTGGAATCGGTGCTGGCAAAATATGATCTTTCTCTCGGCTCGGAAAAGATCCGCGCCTCCTCGGAGCTTTGCGAGATCATCGCGGAATACTCTTCGGACGTGGAGCGGGCGGTCTATCAAAGCGCCGCGGCCAAGCGATTGGAGCTGAGCGAGGAGGTTTTGAAGAACTCCGTGGATCGAATCCGCAAAAAGAGACTCTCGGAATTCCGCTCGAAGCAGAGCCGCGAGGCACAGGCCACGCTGAAGAATTTCGGCGATCGCATCAATCCCGATGCGGCAAAGGATCCGAGAGCGGCAGGCGCGGAGGAGAGTGCGTTGGGGCTGATGCTTCTGCGGGAGGAATACCGCCAAGCCGTTCTCGATGGTTCGATAGCACTCACGGCGGATGCCTTTGTCACCGAATTCCATCGAAGAGTTTTTGAAGCGATGATGGCCATGCAGGCCGGCGAGAAGGGCTTTCGCATGGAGCTGCTGGGCGAATTCTTTACCCCCGATGAAATGGGAAGGATGCAGGGAATGCTGGTGGCGCGGCAGGAGCTGACGAACAACGGCCCCGAGGTGTTCCGCTCGGCGGTTGGGATCCTGCTGGATATCAAGGAGCGGAACGAAGCCAAAAAGGGAGATCTTGCCTCCCAGCTGGCATTTATCAGAAGGAAGTCTAAATCACATAAAGGAAGCGAGGAGCAGGTATGAAAAAGGAGAAGCTGAACGAGGAGCTGGAGGTGGCAGAGGAGATTTCTGCCGAGGAAAAGAAGCCCGCGGTCACCATTGAGAGCCTGATCGAGAAGGGAAAAAAGGGAAAGCTCACCCAAAGAGAGCTGGAGGAGGCCATTGAGGATCTGGATTTCGATGCGGATCAGCTGGACAAGCTCTATGAGGAGCTGGAGGCTAACGACATTGATTTCAAGCAGGATATTTCCAGCGAGGAGCTGAGTCAGATCGAGGACGACATGGCAAAGTTTGCCGCCGCGGAGTCGATGGAAACGGCTCTGGAGCAGGAGGGAATCTCCATCGACGATCCCGTGCGTCTTTATCTGAAGGAGATCGGCCGCGTGCCGTTGCTTTCCAATGATTGCGAGAAGGTGCTGGCTGAGAAAATGCTGGAGGGCGACGCCGCCGCGAAGAAGCGGCTGGTGGAGGCCAACCTCCGCTTGGTGGTTTCCATTGCCAAGAGATACGTGGGCAGAGGAATGTATTTTTTGGATCTGATCCAAGAGGGAAATCTCGGTTTAATGAAGGCCGTGGAGAAGTTTGACTACACCAAGGGATATAAGTTCTCCACCTACGCCACGTGGTGGATCCGTCAGGCGATCACGAGAGCCATTGCCGATCAGGCGAGAACCATCCGCATTCCCGTGCATATGGTGGAAACCATTCACAAGGTGTCCAGATATTCCCGTCAGCTCCTGCAGGAGTATGGCAGAGAGGCAACGGCGGAGGAGATCGGCGAAAAGATGGGCATGAGCGCCGAGAAGGTGCGCGAGATCATGAAGATCGCGCAGGACCCCGTTTCTCTGGAAACGCCCATCGGCGAGGAGGAGGACAGCCATCTGGGCGACTTCATTCCCGACGACGACACCCCCTCTCCCGCAGAGGCCACCTCCACGAATATCCTGCGCGAGGAGCTGGAGCGCCAGCTGCACACCCTCACGCCCCGTGAGGAGCACGTGATCAAGCTTCGCTTCGGACTCTACGACGGCAGAACCCGCACGCTGGAGGAGGTCGGCAAGGAATTTGAGATCACCCGTGAGCGAATCCGCCAAATCGAGGCCAAGGCACTCAGAAAGCTGCGCCATCCCAGCAGAGCCCGCCATCTGAAGGGCTTCATGGAGTGATTTCGGCTCTGAAATTCCGTTAATAATTCACAAAAATGAAGTGAACAATTCTCGCAAAACAACCAATAAAAACGGCGTTATCACGAAACAGATGTCGTTTAATTGGATGAAATGACGGTAAATTTTAAGAAAATGGCTCGTATTACGCGAATTTTCCATTCGATCACGGGTTGGACACAAAAAATTAACTTGACATTGAGCGGGAAATGTTGTAAAATAATGATGTATGAATATGACGGGAGAAGTATGCCCGAAATGGGCTTTCCGTCGCAAAATCAATCGGGAGGAAACACCATTATGAAAAACAGATTGATCTGTCTGGCTCTCTGTCTCGTTTTCGTTCTTTCTGCATTTCTCACGGGATGCGGAGAGAAATCGACCGGGGAAATCACGGAAGAAATCATTATAACGAGTTCGGAGAACGCACGCACGCTCACTATGTGGTTGGTTGCCGAAAAGGCAGTGGATGCCGCCACGGCTGAGGCTGTGACCAAGGCGATCAACGACATCACCGAAACGAAGTTCAGCACCCGTCTCGTGCTGAAGTTCTTCACCGAGGACGAATACCGTCAGGCGGTGACCGAGGAGATCCGCCGCAACGAGGATGCAAGAAACGAGCTGCTGGGCAACAAAGCTCCTTCGGAAAACTCTTCGACCTCCACGCAGGAGGAAACCATTGAGTACATCACCAATGAGTACGGTCAGCTGAAGAAAAAGTACCCCGAGCTGGTGAGCAATCAGGTGGATATCATCTACATTGCCGGCTACGATATGTACACCGAGTTCATCGACAACGGCTGGCTCTACGAGATGGACGGCGAGCTGTCTGCCGCTTCCAAGAAGATCAAGGAGTATATCTCCGCAACGCTTCTCGGCGCAGCCAAGATTGACGGCTCCACCTACGCGATCCCCAACAACAATTCCATCGGCGAATACACCTATATGCTCCTCGATAAGGAGCTGATGCAGGAGTGCTCCACCGACGGTATCTACGATCGCGGCGAGATCAACGGCTTCTTCAACGATCACGTGTTCCTCTATCTGGAAACCATCCGTCAGCACTACGGCGATGCCGTGGTTCCGATCGATGCAACCTATGAGGAGTGCATGGAGCTGCTGGCCCACTATTGGACCATCAATCCCGATGATTACACCGTGGAGAATACAAACTTCTCCCTGTTCGGCTATCGCTACACCGATCCCGCCACCCTTTCCAAGGGCAAGACCGTTCTGGCCTTCAACAGCCTCTTTGGCGATCCCGTTTTCCGTCAGAACTATCTGAAGCTGAACGAGTTTAAGCTGGACGGCGGCTACTTCGGCGAGGCCGTGGAGGGCAAGAAGACTGCCGTGAAGTTTGCGAAGGGCGATATCACCGCCTACGAGTCCTTCAAGGAGGACTACTATCCCGTGATCGTGAAGTATCCTTCCGTGAACGTGGAGGACGTGTACGAGAACATGATGGGCGTTTGCCAGTATTCCGTTGACAAGGCTCGTTGCATGCAGATCCTGACCTACCTCAACACCAATTCCGAGATCCGCAACATCCTGCAGTATGGCGTGGAGGGCGAGAACTTCCAGGTTAACACCGATGCCGAGGGCAACAAGTCGGTGGAGAGACTGAACGATGCCTACATGATGGATATCTACAAGACCGGCAACGCCTTCCTGGCATACCCCGATCCCGCCAAGGAAATGGCAGCAGATATCTGGGATGTCGCAAAGCAGCAGAACCGTCAGGCACTCGTTGAGCCTCTGCTCAACTTCAACTTCAAGGAGATCGTGGATAACACCATCAGCGTGGACACCACCAATCCCAAGCTCGGCTCCGTTGGCTACACCTACACCTACACCACCGGCTATTCCAAGGAGATCCTTGCGCAGGATCCTCTTCTGAAAAAGTTCTTCGAGGAAAGCGATAAGGCCGGTGAGGGCGTTTACGTGTATCACACCTCCAGAGTGGAGAGCCAGAACCTGTTCGCCACCGTTTACTACTACAACAATAGCCTCGGCGGCGCAACCGTGGAGGTGACCGATGGCGATGAGACCGTGACCGTGGCATACACGGGCGGTACGGCCGGCGGCGAGACCATCACCGTGATCAGCTTCTTCGGCAAGAAGAACTCCAGCAACCTTAAGTGGACCGCAACGGTGAACGGTGAGGCAGTAGAGTGCCCTGTGAAGATGCAGAACTCCGTTCTCAACTTCAATTTCATGGAGACCGAAACCTATCGCATCGAGCTTTCCACCGACGTTACCAAGGCAATGATCGTGGACCATGCAGATGCCTTCGCATTCGTGAAGTCTCTGGGTACCACCGCCACCAAGGCAACCGTTGGTACTTATGAGAAGGCCGTTGGCGATAAGAAGCTCTACACCTATCTCTTCTATCTGCCCTCTATCGCAAAGCCCGGCACCGTGAGCCTGCAGCCCACCGGCACCGCAAGCAGACTGGATCTGGCCGTCTCCTACACCACCAATGAGGAGGGCAAGCTGAGTGATTCCGCTCCCAAGTACTCGATGTTCCTGTTGAACGTGTATGCGGATGCAGCCGTTGAGGTGAATTTCAATCTTACTGTGAACGGTGTTGCAAACGATGCCGATTTCGTGGCATTGGAGAAGGATCCCGATATCGCGATCCGCGGTGAGCTGGATCTCTATCTGGTGAAGTATTTCAACCGTCTCAGCGCAGAGGTGGAGACGCTGCTCAATTCCTGCACGGATATGGCACAGCTGACTGCCATTGTGAACGATCTCGGCGTGATGTTCAAGCCCATCGCTCTTCCCTCTGAGGAGATCTTCAGCGTGGGCAGCAAGCTCGTCACCGATGAGGTGAAGGCGCTCATGACCAGCGCAGGCGGCGAATCCGTGTTCTATTGGAATCTCTACTGTGCCACCAGCAAGACCGAGCAGGTGCGCAAGGAGGACGACGGAAGCGGCAAGCTGGCAGAGATCACCAACGACTACAGAACGGGTGAATCCTACCACTACTACAAGTCTCCCTATATGCTCTACTACGCTTGGCTGAAGGACAACGGTTACGCAAAGTAATCTTCCCGGCCAACTGAAAAAGAATGAAGGCCTCCCCCTCGGGGGAGCGTCTTCATTCTTTTTTTCTGTTTTTGGCGGTTTTCTTTCGGAAACCACTTGAAAAAAGATGGCGGATATGGTAAAATGATAAAAGAATTTCAGGAATCGAGGTATCGGGACGATGTTTGGAGAACAAAAGGTCTCTTATTCGGGCGTTCAGCCCAGCGGAAATCTCACCATTGGAAATTATCTTGGCGCGATCCGCAATTTCAAGGAATATTCGGAGGCTTATAAAACCTTCTATTGCGTGGTGGATCAGCACGCCATCACGGTTCGGCAGGTGCCTGCGGAGCTGCGCCGCAGAACTTATGAAACGCTGGCGCTCTATATGGCTTGCGGCCTGGATCCGGAGAAGAACACGCTCTACGTGCAGTCGATGGTGCATGAGCATGCCGAGCTGGCATGGATCCTCAATTGCTTCACCATGTTTGGAGAGCTTTCCCGCATGACGCAGTTTAAGGACAAGAGTGCGAAGCACGCTGACAATATCAACGCGGGACTTTTCACTTATCCCACGCTGATGGCGGCAGATATTCTGCTTTATCAAACCGACGTGGTGCCCGTTGGCATCGACCAGAAGCAGCACGTGGAGCTTTGCAGAGATATCGCGGAGCGCTTCAATCAGATCCATCCCGGCACCTTCACCGTGCCCGAGCCCATTATTTCCAAGCACGGCATGAAGATCATGTCGCTGGCTGAGCCCACCAAGAAGATGAGCAAATCCGATGAAAATCCCAATGCGGTGGTATATATTCTGGACGATCGGGATACAATTATCAGAAAGTTCAAGCGCGCAGTAACCGATTCCGGCTCCGAGATCCGCTACGATCAGGAAAAGCCCGGCATCAGTAATCTGATGAGCATTTATTCCTGCTTTACCGGTAAGAGCATGGAGGAGATCGAGCGAGAGTTCGACGGACGCGGATACGGTGACTTTAAGCTTGCCGTTGGCGAGGTTACGGCAGATTCTCTGGCACCCGTGCAAGCAGAATTCAACCGTCGCTTGGCGGACAAGGCGGCACTGGAGGCGCAAATGAAGAAAGGTGCGGAGGAAGCGTCTTACTACGCGTGCCGCACTCTTTCCAAGGTCAAAAAGAAGCTTGGATTTGTACAGATCCGCTAATTCAATCAAAGAGTTACATACGCATGAAAAGATGCGATGTAACTCTTTTTTTGATACGGAGAAGGATATGAGGATATGGATTGCCTGTGCGTTGGCGTTTGGAATGACGTGGTTGTTGACACCAATGAGCATGAAAATCGCAAACGTCATTGGTGCGGTGGATGTTCCCGGGGATTGGCGTAGGATGCATAGACGTGCCGTGCCGCGAGCAGGTGGGATGGGAATCCTTTTTGGTTTTTTGATCGCTTTGGCGGCTTTGGGGGACGGAGCAGGGGAGATTGGGTGGATCACGGTAGGATACGTAGGCTTTTTTGCCATTGGCTTGGTGGATGACGTGCTTTGCCTTGGCGCGCGGAGCAAGCTGATGTGGCAGACGGGGATTGCTTTGTTGTCCCTTTGGGGGAGCGGTG
>JAZRCQ010000298.1:0-2686 GCA_045659845.1 Eubacteriales bacterium | reverse complement strand
TATACATGATCTGCTTTTGGGAGTTACCCGTGGAGGAGGGCACGATGGCGGCGCCGACCTTCTCAAGTCCGTAGTGCAGACCAAGGGCGCCCGTGAACATGCCGTAGCCGAAGCAGATCTGCGCGGTATCCTGCGCGCTTGCGCCGCCCATACAGGCGATACGGGCAACACATTCGGTCCAGGTCTCAAGGTCCCCTTGGGTATACCCCACCACCGTGGGCTTGCCCGTGGTGCCGCTGGAGGCGTGGATTCGCACCAGCTCCTCCTTGGGCACGGCAAAGAGTCCGAAGGGATAGTTATCCCGCATATCCTGCTTGGTGACGAAGGGGAGCTTGGAGAGATCCTTCAGCGTTTTGATATCCTCGGGGCGAAGGCCTGCTTCCTCCATTTTTTTGCGATAGGCCGGAACCTTTTCATAAACCCTTTGCACCGTTTCCTGCAGCCGCTCCAGCTGCAGAGCCTCCAGCTCTTCTCTGGGGAGGGTTTCTTCTCTTGACCAGATCATAGTCTTTCCTTTCCGTGGCGTCTGTCTCGCGCGCCTGCGGGCGCACGGCAACAGTATAAAATATAATAATATACTATTATATAAGAAAATCGGGCTTTTGTCAAGTTCTTTTTCCCCTCCTCCTCATTTTTTCTCCGTTATCGGCGGAATTTGCCGCCCTTGCCATCATGTTTTTTCCTATCCTCGCATAAACTGTTTCATCACGCAAGGAGGACGATCGCATGACAGCAACCGATCCACACGCCGGGCTCACCGAGCAGCAGGCCAGAAGCGCGCAGGCGCTCCACGGCCCCAATCTTCTTTCCAAACGCCGTCCCCCTTCCTTTTTCCGCAGGTTTCTCCGCAATCTCGGCGACCCCGTGATGAAGGTGCTTCTGGGCGCCTTGGCTCTGAATCTGCTTCTCGCTCTGCGGGGCGGAAGCTGGCCGGAAACGGCAGGGATCGCCTTTGCCGTGGCGTTGGCCACCCTCATCTCCACCCTCTCCGAGCATACATCCGCCCGTGCCTTCCAGCGCCTCTCGGCAGGCGAGGAGGAGCAGGTGCGCGTTCGCAGGGAGGGAAAGGCGAAGCGGATCGCCATCTCCGAGGTGACGGTGGGCGACGTGGTTTTGCTGTCGGCCGGAGATCGGATCCCTGCCGACGGCCGCCTGCTTCGCGGCTCGCTCTCTGCCGATCAGTCCTCTCTCACGGGAGAGACACGCGAGGCGGAGAAGCATCCCCTGCCAAGCGATCGCGAGCCGCTCCTTCCCTCCTCTCCCTCCTCGCTTCTGCGCGGCTGTGCCGTGACGGCAGGGAGCGGCGAGATGCTGGTGGAATCGGTGGGCGATCGCACGCTTCTGGGGCAGATCTCCGAGGAGATCCAGCAGGATCGCAGAGAAAGTCCCTTGAAGCGACGGCTCACCAAGCTGGCAAGGCAGATCAGCACGCTGGGCTATCTTGCCGCCCTGCTGGCGGCCGCCGCCTATCTTTTCCACGTTCTGCTTCTGGACAGCGGCATGCGCTGGGAGGTGATCCGCCTCAAGCTGATCAACCCCGCCTATCTGCTCTCCGCTCTGCTCCATGCTCTCACCCTCGGTCTGACCGTTGTTGTGGTGGCCGTTCCCGAGGGGCTTCCCATGATGATCGCCGTGGTGCTCTCAAGCAACATGAAGCGCATGGCGCGGGATCAGGTGCTGGTGAAGAACCCCGTTGGGATCGAGGCCGCGGGAAGCATGGATCTGCTCTTCACCGATAAAACCGGCACGCTCACGGAGGGAAGCATGCAGCTGGAGGAGCTTTGGTTTGCCGGAGGCACGGTCTTTCCCTCTCCTGCGGCGGCCGCCGAGGCCCACGCCTTCTGCGCCGCCGCTCTTCCACTTGCTCTGCAAGGCGGAGAAGCCGCAGAGGACGCCGAGGGCAGGATCATCGGCGGAAACGCCACCGAGCGCGCGCTCCTTCGCGCCGTCCTGCCGCTGGAGCTGCCCAAAAACGCGCCGCGCCTCTCTCGCCTGCCCTTCGACAGCGCCCGCAAGCTTTCCGCCGTGACCTACGGCGGCTCCCACGCCGTCACCTACGTGCTGGGCGCTCCCGAGCTTTTGCTGAGCGCCGCCTCCTCCGCGCTCACCCCCGACGGCAAACGGATCCCCCTTTCCCGCGAGCGCGCCCGACGGTATCTGATGGACAAAGCCTCCGCAGGCTGTCGCTGTCTCGCCCTTGCCGTGGACGAAGGCGGCTCGGCAGAAGCCCACCGCAACGGCCCTCGCGGCGGTCTTGCCCTGCTCTGCCTTCTGACGCTCAGCGATCCCGTTCGCGCCACCGCTCCCGCCGCCGTTTCCGAGCTCCGTGCCGCCGGCATTGCCCCCGAGCTCGTGCGCTACTCCTGCGGCATCGAAAACGCCCAGGACCTCATCGAAGACATCGCCCAGGCCCTCGAAGCCCTGCGCTAAGCTATCGTGCGGCTCTGCACGGCGCAGGGCCGCCTTCCCCTTACTCCTGGCCACAAGGAGTGACCATGCCCATCAAAATCCCCAATGAGCTGCCAGCCGTCAAAACGCTGAACAGCGAGAATATCTTCGTCATCACCGAGACCCGGGCCCTCACGCAGGACATACGTCCCCTGCGCATACTCCTGCTCAACCTCATGCCCACCAAGATCGTCACCGAGACTCAGCTCTCGCGTCTTCTGGGCAACACTCCCCTGCA
>JAZRCQ010000297.1:0-2229 GCA_045659845.1 Eubacteriales bacterium | reverse complement strand
GCATCGGTGGTCACCTTGAAATCCATGGCCAGCTTACTCGGAAGCTCCACGCCGCGGCTTCCCAGCACGTATTCTCCCTCGGTGTTCTCGCGATAGAAGATCCAATCGATCCCCTCCTCGGGAACGCACACGGGGCGCACGTTGGCATAGAGATCCAGCTCGCGGCGCAATGCCACGTTGGCACTCTCCATGGTGCCTCCCTTGGGCGTGGTGGTGGGGCCCTTCAGAAGCACGTCACATTCCTTGATGGCGGCCAGCGTGTCCGCGGGAACGGCCTGTCCGCAGGCAAGACGGTTTTCAATGGTGAGTCCCTCGATCTCCTTCAGCACGATCTTACCGCCTGCGATCTCCTCAGCAAGGAGGACCTCCATCACGCGGCGTGCCTCTCTCATCAGAATGGGGCCGATCCCGTCGCCGCCGCACACACCGACAACGATCCTTTCCTGCTTGGCAAAATCCTTTGCCACAGCGCCTGCCTCCATGCGGTTCTGGCGCTCCAGCTGCTCTTCCATCAACGCGCGGAATTTCTCGACCGCGACTTCGATTTCCTTTTCAAACATGATTTCTGTTCTCCTGTGATTGCTGTTTCAGATATTGGAACGGGTGTAGGCCAAAAGACCGCCGGCCTTGAGAATGTCCTTCTGACGGTCGGTAAACGAGCAAGTAACGGGGAGCTCGATGCCCGCCGTTTCATCCTTCAGCGTCATCCGTCCGCTCTCCATTCCCTCCCAGACGCCGCTGATGCTCAGGGTGTGTCCCTGCTCCAGCTTGTCGTAGTCCTCCGCATTGGCGAAGGTGAGAGGCATGATGCCCGCATTGATCAGGTTTGCCGCATGGATCCTTGCAAAGCCCTTGGCCACAACGGCTCTCACGCCGAGATAGAGCGGTACCAGCGCGGCATGCTCACGGGACGAGCCCTGACCGTAGTTCACACCGCCAACGATGATGCTCTCGCCCGCTGCCTGCGCGCGCTCGGCAAAGCTCTCGTCGCAAACGGCGAAGCAGAACTTGGAAAGATAGGGGATATTGGAACGATAAGGCAGGATCTTCGCGCCCGCGGGCATGATATGGTCGGTGGTGATGTTATCGCCAACCTTCAGCACCAGCTCGGCAGACAAACGGTCGCCCTGCGGACGGCTCTCGGGGAATTTCTTGATGTTGGGACCTCTGAGGACCTCCAGTCCGGCTGCCTCGGCAGGGGCCGCAGGAGCCAGAACGGCGCTGTCGTCCACCTTGAAGGCCTCGGGCATCACGATCTCGGGCATCTCGCCCAGCAGGATGGGATCGGTGATCTCGCCCGTGAGTGCCGCCGCAACGGCGGTTTCGGGAGACACCAGATACACCTTTGCATCCTTGGTTCCGCTTCTGCCCTCGAAATTACGGTTGAAGGTTCGCAGGCTCACGCCGGCGGAGTTGGGAGAAAAGCCCATGCCGATGCAAGGACCGCAGGCACATTCCAGAACTCTCGCGCCGGAGGCCAGAATGTCGCTCAACGCGCCGCAATCGGCCAGCATGGAAAGGACCTGACGGGAGCCGGGAGAAATGGAAAGGCTCACGCGGGGATCCACCGTTTTGCCCTTGAGAAGAGCCGCCACCTTCAGAAGATCCAAAAGCGACGAATTGGTGCAGGAGCCGATGCAAACCTGATCCACAAGAGTGCCCTTCAGGCTCTCCACTTCAACCACGTTGTCGGGCATATGGGGGCAAGCGATCAGAGGCTTAAGGGTGGACAGATCGATATCGATCACGCGATCGTAAACGGCATCGGGATCGGAGGCGAGAGGCGCATAGTCCTCTTCTCTGCCCTCCGCCTTCAGGAAGGCACGAGTCACCTCATCCGAGGGGAAGATGGACGTGGTGGCACCCAGCTCGGTGCCCATATTGGTGATGGTAGCGCGCTCGGGAACGCTCAGCGTGGCAATGCCCTCGCCGCCCCACTCGATGATGGAGCCCACGCCGCCCTTCACGGAAAGGATGCGCAGGATCTCCAGGCTCACGTCCTTGGCGGTGACGAAGGGGCGAAGCTTGCCCGTGAGATTCACCTTGATCATTTTGGGCATGGTGATGTAATAGGCACCGCCACCCATGGCAACGGCCACGTCCAGACCGCCCGCGCCGAAGGCCAGCATTCCGATGCCGCCCCCGGTGGGCGTGTGGCTATCCGAGCCGATCAGCGTTTTTCCGGGGATGCCGAAGCGCTCCAGATGCACCTGATGGCAGATGCCGTTT
>JAZRCQ010000296.1:0-3029 GCA_045659845.1 Eubacteriales bacterium | reverse complement strand
CCCCACCTTCTTGATCCGCTGAGAGCGGAAGCCCAGCTTGCGGGAGCCCTCCTGCTGCAAGGTGGAGGTGGAAAAGGGCGGAGGGGGCGCCTTATGGCGAGCGGCCTTGGTGATCGATGCCACGCGGTACTGCTTGCCGCTGACGGCATTCACCACCGTCATTGCCTCCTGCTCGTTGTTCAGCTTGATCTTGCCCTCTGCATTTCCCCAGAAATGCACGGGAACGGTCTTGCCGTCGGCATGAAGGAGTGCTTCGATGGTCCAATACTCCACGGGAACGAAGGAATTGATCTCAGCCTCGCGCTCCACGATGATGCGCGTTGCCACCGACTGCACACGGCCTGCACTCAGACCGCTCTTCACGTTCTTCCAGAGCAGCGGGCTGATCTTATAGCCCACGATGCGGTCCATGATTCTGCGGGTCTGCTGAGAATTCACCATGTTCATATCGATCTGTCTGGGTGCCTTGATGGCAGCCTTCACAGCCGTTTTCGTAACCTCATTGAAGGAGATGCGAAGCGTTTTTTCCATGGGAATGCCGAGCGTGGCCGCCAGATGCCAGGAAATGGCCTCACCCTCGCGGTCAGGGTCGGTTGCGAAAAAGATCTTATTGGCCGCCTTCGCCTCCTTGCGGATCTCCTTGATCAGGTCGCCCTTGCCTCGGATGCTGATATAATGCGCCTCAAAATCATTTTCGATGTCAACGCCCAGTGAGCTTTTGGGCAGGTCGCGCACGTGACCGATGGATGCGATCACCTTATAGTTGCTTCCGAGGTAGCCCTTGATGGTGGGCACCTTGGTGGGAGACTCCACGATTACCAGATTGTTTGCCATACGAGTATCCTTTCTGTTTTAACCTAATTACCTTTGTTCCGATTTCAAATCTATCTTGACGATCTGTGTTCAGATCTTTGTGTACAATGCGCCGGGAAGCTTCTGGATCAGCCCCGTCAGCTCCAGCATGGTGAGCGCCGTCATGATCTCTCCCGACGAATAGCCCAGCGGATTCAATTCATCCATAGCCACGGCCCGATCGTCCGGCATGGTTTGCAGGATCGCCAGGCTGATGGGATCCAGCGATTGCAGGACCTCATCGGGCGTTGTTCTCACCGAGGGACCTTCCTCGGAGGTCTTTGCCTCAACGGGCCTTGCCTCGCTTCTGCGCTCTCGCGGCTTCCTTTCCCGGGCGGGGGGCTCTGCCGCCTCTTCTTCGCCGTTTTCAGCCCGATAACGTCTCGCGCTTCCCATAGGCGAAGGGATCTCCCCCCTTGCCTCGGAGAAATCGAGACCGATCACGCCGATCTCCTTGAGATAGGCATAAACGCACTCGGGCTCCCTTCGCCGCTTGGTCGACAGGAATTTCACGCCCGACGGAAAAGCATAGTAGAACCGATTGAGGATGTCCAGCGCCGACGTTGCGAAGGTGGCTCCCTCTCTCAGAAGCCCGTTCGCGCTTTCGTTTCCGAAGCCATCTCCGTAGGCAGGGATCGCAAACACCACTCTTCCCTGCTCCACGGCTCTCTTCGCCGTGATCAGCGAGCCGCTTCCCGCTCCTGCCTCAACCACGACCACGCCGTGGGACAGTGCGCTGATGATCCGATTCCGCATGGGGAAATGGAAGCTCACAGGGCGAACGCCCGGAGGAAACTCCGAGATCAGCACGCCGTGATCCGCAATGCGTTGCATCAATCTTCCGTGATGCTTGGGATAGGTGATATCCAGACCGCATCCCAGCACGGCCGCCGTGACGCCGCCTGCCTTGAGTGCGCCTGCGGAGCAGATCCCGTCGATCCCTGCGGCCATGCCGCTGATCACGATCGCACCTGCGCTCGCAAGCTCATAGGATATTTTATACGCCGTTTCCGTTCCGTATACGCTCATTCTCCGCGAGCCAACCATGGCGATGGAGGGCTGAGCCTGAAAGTTTGGCATCTTGCCCGCGAAGTACAGTACCGCAGGAGGATCCCGCATATCCAGCAGCGAGGAGGGATACAGCTCGGATTGGTAGGGAGCGATCCCGATGCCCATCTGCTGGCACCGATCAAGGATCTGCATGGCTCCCTCCAGCTCACGGTTACAAAGAAGCGCCTTCAAGCGGTTGGAGATGCAGTCGATCTGCTCGATCTCCTCCCATTCCATGTGATAGAGCTCAGCCGGTGAGGAATACCGCTTGAACAGATCCCGAAAGTCAAATCCGTGTCCGCGCGTCAGCTCAGCAAACCAGATCCAATACAATTCATCGCGGCTCATTGGCGATCCCTCCCTTTTCTTGTTTTTTTCAGCCGTAGAACTCCCACATCAGGATAGCCGCCGCAACCGCCGCATTGAACGATTCGGCCCGATCACTCATGGGGATGAACACGCTGCTTCCGCAGGCCTCGATGACCTCCGCGGAGAGGCCGTGCCCCTCGTTGCCGATCACCACGCAATCCCCTGCCTCGCAGGCAAAGGAGCCCAGCCTGAGCGCCTTCGGGTCCAGCGCCGCCGCAAACACTCTTCTGCCTCCTCGGCGAAGCGCGGCGATCGCATCCGGCAGAGATGCCACCCGATCGATCCTCTGATTGAAAAGCGTTCCCATGGAGGCTCTCACCGCCTTGGGATGATAGATGTCGGCGCAATCCTCGCTCAGGATCAGGCGATCCACTCCGATCGCCGCCGCACTGCGAATGATCGCTCCAACGTTTGAGGGATCTCTCACCGCCTCCAGAAGCACGATCCGCTCTCCGGACGCGGAGGAAAAATCTCCGTCATTATATATTGTAACGTTTTTTTGCAATTTGTCAATATATTTTGCCACACATATTACGCCTTCGGGCGATTTTTCTTCAGAAATTTTCTCAAAAACATCGTCCGAGACTGTTCTGATCCGCCCTGCGCGCTCCCAGACCGAGGCAGAAAACACACTCTCCACCCTTGCCCGAAGCTCAGCCTCGCGGCTCTCCGAAAACAGGATCAGCTCCAGCTCCAGCCCATTGCGAAGGGCCTCCTCCAGCAGCTTCACGTCGCCGTCCAGCAGGAAGCCCTGCAGC
>JAZRCQ010000295.1:0-2390 GCA_045659845.1 Eubacteriales bacterium | reverse complement strand
TGAGCGAGGTGGGACTCACCTGGTGCAAGGTGTCCACTCTGCTGGAGACCGCCCGCTCCGTTGGCGTTTATCTGCCCGAAAGCAACGCGGCCGGGAGCGTCAGCGGGTCGGCGGCCAATGCCGCCGCGGGGCTCTGCACTGTCACCTTTGTGGACGTGGATCCCAAGTCTGCCAACGTGAAGGCAGGCGACACCGTTCTCACCAGCGGCATCGGAAGCGTTTATCCTCCCGAATTGCGGGTTGGAGAGATCGTGGAGGTGAGCGTGGATCCTGCCAGCCGCGAGCTGACGGCCACGGTTCGCCCCTTTGCCGATCTGCAGGAGAGCGAATATTTCATGATCGTCACGGGATACCGGAGGTGATGGCATGAGCATGCTGATGCAGGATCGCCGCCGCTCCCTGAAGCATCTGGCGGCCTTCATCCTTCTTTTCATTCTGCTTCTCACCGCACAAACGGTGGTGCTTCCGCAAATGCGGGTGTTTGGATCGGTTCCGGACGTTTGCTTCGCGGCTCTGATCCTCATTTCCTGCTTTTGCGGCATGGAAACGGGCGCCGTCACGGGAATTGCCGTTGGCTTTGCGGTGGATGCCTTGGGCTCGGTCGGCTTTTCCATCCTGCCCGTTTGCTATCTGCTTTGCGGATATCTCTTCGGATATCTCGGCAAAGCCCATTGCAGAAGAGCCTTCGGCGGTTGCCTTTTTCTGGCCCTCTGCTCCCTGCCCATCCGCTCTCTGATCACCCTGCTCCTTGCATGGCTGCACGTCGGCGAGCTTTCCCTTGGGCCCCTGCTTTTAAAAACGCTCCTGCCGGAGCTGCTTGCCACCGCCTTGACGCTGGCGATCATAGCCTACCCCATCTATCGACTTTGCATTTATTTAGATCATTGATCCCTTCAAACGCAAACGGCCGCGCGCCGAGCATGATACAGAAATAAACGGCCTTCCGCCGTGTTAAACTTGGAGAAGAAACGTGGAAGACAAGAAAAACAAAATCACAGCAGAGCAGGAAAAGATCCTGTTTGAAAATCAAAAGATCGTGGACGTCGGCATCGAGAAGGAGGTGAAGAAATCCTTCATCGAATACTCTATGTCGGTGATCATTTCCCGCGCCCTGCCCGACGTGCGTGACGGCATGAAGCCCGGCCAGCGAAGGATCCTCTATGCGATGTATGAGGATGGCTTGGTGCATTCCAAGCCCTTCCGCAAGTCGGCAACCACCGTTGGTAACGTGCTGGGCCGCTATCATCCCCACGGCGACGCCGCCGTGTATGGCACGATGGTGCGTATGGCGCAGCCCTTCTCTCTGCGCTATCCTCTGATCGAGGGCCACGGAAACTTCGGCTCCGTGGACGGTGACCCTGCCGCCGCCTACCGTTACACCGAGGCGAGAATGGACAAGATCGCCGATGAAATGATGCGCGATCTGGATAAGAACGTGGTTCCCATGATGTCCAACTTCGATAACCGCCTCAAGGAGCCCACGGTGCTTCCCTCCCGCTTCCCCAATCTTTTGGTAAACGGCGGCATGGGTATCGCCGTTGGTATGGCCACCAACATCCCGCCCCACAATCTGGGCGAGGTGATCGATGCCACCGTTTATCGCATGGATCATCCCGATTGCTCCGTGGAGGAGCTGATGACCTTCCTGCAGGGCCCCGATTTTCCCACCGGTGCGATCATCTACGGCGTTAACGGCATCAAGCAGGCCTACCTCACCGGTAAGGGCCACATCATGGTGCGCTCCTGCGCCACCGTGGAGGAGGAGCATCGCCGCATCATCTTCACCGAGATCCCCTACGGCGTGAATAAGAGCCTGCTTTGCGAATCCATCGCCAATTGCTATAAGGAGAAAAAGATCGATGGCATCTCCGAGCTGCGCGATGAATCGGGCAGAGACGGTATGCGCATTGTGGTGGAATATCGCCGCGACGCGAATCCTCAGATCCTGCTCAACCAGCTCTATAAGTTCACTCAGCTGCAGGAAACCTTCGCGGTGAATATGCTGGCCGTGGTGAACAACGAGCCCAAGGTGCTCAACCTGCCTCAGATCTTGGATCACTATATCGCCCATCAGGAAGAGGTGATCACTCGCCGCACCGAGTTTGATCTGGAAAAGGCCAAGGCCAAGGCTCATATCTATGAGGGCTATCAGATCGCTCTGGACAATATCGACGAGATCGTGCAGATCATGAAGAGCTCTCCCTCCATTCCCGAGTCGAAATTGACCTTGATGGAACGCTTCGGACTTTCCGATATTCAGGCACAGGCGATCGTCGAAATGACGCTCGGAAAGCTGACAGGCATGGAACGCGATAAGATCGAGGAGGAGCTACTCCGCCTGCACAACCTCATCGCCGAGCTCGAGGGCATTCTTGCCGATATGGGCAAGG
>JAZRCQ010000294.1:0-36433 GCA_045659845.1 Eubacteriales bacterium | reverse complement strand
CTATCAGGGCGACGGCGACCTTGCCTCCATCGGCACGGCTGAAACCGTTCACGCTGCTGCCCGCAACGAGAACATCACCATCATCTTCATCAACAACGCAATCTACGGTATGACGGGCGGTCAGATGGCTCCCACGCCCCTTCCCGGACAGGTCACCCAGACCTCTCCCTACGGCAGAGACGTGAACCATTGCGGCTACCCCGTGAAGGTGTGCGAGATGCTTTCCGAGCTGGAGGGCCCCGAATATCTGGAGCGCGTAACCGTGAATAGCGTGAAGAATATCAAGAACGCCAAGAAGGCGATCAAGAAGGCTTTCCGGAATCAGCTGGACGGCAAGGGCTTCTCGCTGATCGAGGTGCTTTCCACTTGCCCCACCAACTGGGGTATGACGCCGCAGAAGGCTCTGCAGTGGATCGACGAAAAGATGATCCCCTACTATCCGCTGGGCGTTTATAAGGACAGATCGCAGAACGGGGAGGTGGCGGAATGAGCACCGTGCAGTATTTGTTTTCGGGCTTCGGCGGACAGGGCATCCTGTTTGCAGGCAAGTTTATCGCATATAAGGGACTGATCGAGGAGAAGCAGGTGAGCTGGCTCCCCTCCTATGGCCCCGAAATGCGCGGCGGCACGGCCAGCTGCGGAGTGATCGTTGGCGACGAGCCCGTGGGCTCTCCCATCGTGAACACCCCCGACGTGCTGGTGGCCATGAATCTCCCTTCGCTGGATAAGTATGAGGATTCCGTTGCCCCCGGCGGCATCATTTTCGTGGGTTCCACGCTGGTGGAAAGGGAAGTGAAGCGCAAGGACGTCACGGTCTATGCCATCCCCGCCACCCGTCTGGCCAGTGACAACGGCTTCCCCACGCTGGCAAATATGATCATCGTGGGCAAGATCCTCAAGGTGATGGAGCAGTTTGAAAGATCCGACGTGGAGGCGGCCCTGAAAAAGGTGATCTCCGCGAAGCGTGCGGATATGCTGGATATCAACTTCAAGGCGATGCAGATCGGCGCCGACTTCTGATCTGCCGCATCAAATGAATGGGAAAGAACCGGATTTCATTCGCGAAATCGGAGGGATCGGGAAGAAAACAAGAAAACTTCTTGACAAATCCGTGAGATTGTGATATAATACGTTATATTTCAAAATGCGATGAAGGAAGCGTTCTTTCCCGTTTTTTGCTTGATCCGATGGGGAGGAGCGCCTCTCCTGAGCAGATCGCTGAAGGAAAGTGGGTGGTCACGGCTCGCCTCATTGCCGTGGCTAAGGGCTTCACGGAGCCCGATGAGAGGCCGCTGAAAGCGGCAATTTGGGTGACACCGCGAAGGAGCTCGTCCTGAAGCCGATCTGCGAAGAAGGCTTTGGGGCTTTTTCTCTTCCATCCATGCTTGCGCGGGAGAACCCGATATGCTTTTGGAAAAATCGACAAGGTGGAGACCGATGGATGTGGAAGAATCGCTATGAGGTGATCGATCCTCATTGTCATATTTATCCCGAGAAGATCGCGGCCAAGGCGGCGATCAGCGTGGGGAATTTTTATAGTGAGCCTCCTGCCTGCACGGGCACGCTGGAAGAGCTGATGGAAAAGGGAAGAAGCGTTGGCGTGGATCGGTTTGTGGTCCAGTCGGTGGCCACGTCCCCCCGTCAGGTGGCAAGCATCAATCGCTTTATTGCCTCCGAGGTGGAAGCACATCGTGAAAGCCTCATCGGCTTTGGCACGCTGCATCCCGAAAGCGAGGATCAGAAAGCCGATTTTGAGGAGGCGTTGCAGCTGGGGCTGAAGGGCATTAAGCTGCATCCCGATATTCAGGGCTTCTGCATCGACGATGAGCGCTGTATGCCGATCTACGAGCTGTGTCAGGAGGCGGGCCTGCCGGTGCTTTTGCATACGGGCGATTACCGCTACGATATGTCCAATCCCAATCGTCTGTTGCCCGTTTTGAAAAAATTTCCTCGCCTCACCGTGATCGGCGCCCATTTCGGTGGCTGGTCGATCTGGGAAAAGGCGAGTGTGGAGCTAACGGAGCAGCCCAATCTCATTGTGGATTGCTCCTCCAGTTTGTCCTATATTCCGTTGGAGACCTCCAAGGAGATCATCCGCCGCTACGGCGCAGAGAGAGTCCTGTTCGGCACCGACTTTCCGCTTCACGATCCGCAGAATGAAATGCGGCTCTTTGAAGCATTGGAGCTGGAGGATTGGGAATGCGAGGCTATCCTCGGCGGGAACGTGAAAAAACTGTTAAAAATCTGAAGAACAACCGAAATAAAGGAGAGAAGAACATGAGCAACTATAGCAAGGATACCGTTTGCGTGCAGGGCGGCTACACCCCCGGCAACGGCGAGCCCCGTCAGATCCCCATCGTGCAAAGCACCACCTTCAAATACACCACGGGCGACGCCATGGGAGCCCTGTTCGATCTGAAGGCCTCCGGTTATTTCTATTCCAGATTGCAGAATCCCACCTGCGACACGGTGGCAAAGAAGATCTGTGAGCTGGAGGGAGGCACTGCCGCTATGCTGACCTCCTCCGGTCAGGCGGCCTCCTTCTATAGCATTTTCAACATTGCCTCCTGCGGCGACCATATCGTTTCCTCCGCCACCATCTACGGAGGCACCTTCAATCTGTTTGCCGTCACCATGAAGCGCATGGGCATCGAATTCACCTTCGTTTCCCCCGATGCCACCGAGGAGGAGCTGAATGCCGCCTTCCGCCCCAACACCAAGGCCGTGTTCGGTGAGACCATCGCCAATCCCGCGCTCACCGTGCTGGATATTGAGAAGTTTGCAAGGGTGGCCCACGCCCACGGCGTCCCGCTGATCGTGGACAACACCTTTGCCACCCCCGTGAATTGCCGTCCCTTCGAGTGGGGCGCCGATATCGTCACCCACTCCACCACCAAGTATATGGATGGTCACGGTGCCGCCGTTGGCGGATGCATCGTGGATTCGGGCAAGTTCAATTGGCTGGCTTACCCCGATAAGTTCCCCGGCCTCTGCACGCCCGACGATAGCTACCACGGCGTGACCTACGCCAAGGACTTCGGACTGGAGGGAGCCTATATCACCAAGGCAACCGCTCAGCTGATGAGAGATTTCGGCTCGGTGCAGTCGCCTCAGAGCGCCTTCCTCCTGAATATGGGGCTGGAAAGCCTCCATGTGAGAATGGCCAGACATTGCGCCAATGCGCAGGCCGTGGCGGAATTTCTGGAGAAGCATGAAAAGATCTCCTGGGTGGTGTATCCCGGTCTGAAAAACGATAAAAACCACTCGCTGGCTGAGAAGTACCTGCCAAACGGTAGCTGCGGCGTGATCAGCTTCGGCGTGAAGGGTGGCAGAGAGGCCGCAGGAAAGCTGATGGAGGGGCTGAAGATCGCCGCCATCGAAACCCACGTAGCCGATGCCCGCTCCTGCTGCCTGCATCCCGCCAGCACCACGCACCGTCAGATGAACGACGAGGAGCTTTTGGCGGCAGGCGTTTCCGCCGATCTGATCCGCCTCTCCTGCGGTCTGGAGGGAACGGAGGATCTCATCGAGGATCTCCGTCAGGCGCTGGAAAATATTTGATTTGGAGTTGAAGCAATGCCTATTAGAATACCGAACGATCTGCCCGCAGTCAAGGTCTTAACCGATGAAAACATCTTCGTGATGACCGAAACGCGCGCGATCACGCAGGATATCCGCCCCTTGAAGATCCTGATTTTGAATCTGATGCCGAAAAAGATCGAGACCGAAACGCAGTTTTCCCGTCTTTTGGGCAACACTCCTCTGCAGGTGGAGCTGGAGCTGATCCACACCAAGAGCCATCAATCCAAAAACGTGTCCAAGGAGCATCTGCTCTCCTTCTATAAAACCTTCGATGACGTGAAGCATCGCAATTTCGACGGCATGATCATCACGGGAGCTCCCGTGGAGCAAATGCCCTTCGAGGAGGTTGAATATTGGGAGGAGCTTTGCGAGATCATGGAGTGGAGCCGTCACCACGTGCATAGCACCTTTCATATCTGCTGGGGCGCGCAGGCAGGACTCTATTATCACTTCGGCGTGAACAAGGTTCCGCTGGGGGAGAAGATGTTCGGCGTGTTCCCGCATGAGGTGGAATACAAGCGCTCTATTCTGTTCCGCGGCTTTGATGATCGCTTTATGGTGCCTCATTCCCGTCACACGGGTATCGACGAGGCCGCCGCAAGAGCCGTTCCCGGCCTGAAGATCCTGGCTTCCTCCGAGGAGGCGGGCATTTTCGCTATGGCAACGGAAAACGGCAAGCAGATCTTCATCACGGGGCATCCCGAATATGATCCCCATACGCTCAAGAGCGAATACGATCGCGACGTTTCCGAGGGAAAGCCCATCAAGATCCCGAAGAATTACTATCCCAACAACGATCCGAGTCAGGCACCGATGGTAACGTGGCGTTCTCATGCCAATCTGCTTTATTGCAATTGGCTGAACTATTTCGTTTATCAAACCACGCCCTACGATATTTCCAAGATCCAATGAGCGGGCAGGAGCTGAAAAGAGAGCAGGGCGCGCCGAAGGAGCTGTCGGAGCGACTGATCAGAGAGCAGAAATGCTATGCGCTTCTGGAGGAGCTGGGGATCGAATATGAGCGGATCGACCATGCGCCTGCTATGACGATGGAGGTTTGTCGGGAGATCGATCGCGTGCTGGAGGCGGCCATTTGCAAGAATCTCTTGCTTTGCAACCGTCAGAAAACCGCCTTTTATCTGCTGATGCTTCGGGGAGATAAGGTGTTTCACACAAAGGATCTCTCCGCGCAGATCCAATCCTCGCGCCTCTCCTTTGCCTCCCCCGAGGATATGGAGCAGCTGCTTGGATGCACGCCCGGATCGGCCAGCGTGCTGGGGTTGATGAATGACACCGAGGGCAGAGTGCGCCTTCTGATCGACGGCGACGTGCTGGAATCGGAGTGGATCGGCATGCATCCCTGCATCAACACGTCCAGCCTGCGGATCCGTCGGGAGGATCTCACGGAGCGCATCCTTCCGGAAATGAGGCATGGCTACACAGTCGTAAGGCTGTGAGAAAAAGACACCAATTAGGTGCCACGCCTTGACAGAACGCAAAATATTTGATATAATAGGTTCGGTACCAAAGGTGCCGAACCTTATTGATTTTGGAGGACATTATGAAAAAAGCAATGCTTCTGATGGCCATGATGGTGCTGCTCGCCACCATGCTTTCGGTGACTTCCGGGGCAGAAACCGTGGAGCCAAACATGGATGAATTGTTTGAGGGAAAGCAATTCACCGCCGCCGACGGCTACGTGCTCAACTACAGCATCTACCTGCCGAAGGATTATACCCCCTCGAAAAAGTACCCCGTGATCCTCTTTATGCACGGTGCGGGCGAGCGCGGAAACGATCTGAAATCGCACCTCACGCATGGGATCGTGGAGCCCTTTAAAAACACCGATAGCCCCGTTTATGATTGCATCGTGGTGGCACCCCAGTGTCCGGCAACCAAAAAATGGGTGAACGTGTCCAACTGGACGGATTGCATCTATTCCACCGATTCCATTGCGGAAACGCAGGAGCTCAAGGCGGTGCTGGAGCTTTTGGCAAGCTTGAAGAGCAGCTACCGCACCGACACCGATCGCTACTACGTCACGGGGCTTTCCATGGGCGGCTATGCCACGTGGGATCTGAACGTTCGCCATCCCGAAATCTTTGCGGCGGCCATGCCTCTTTGCGGCGGTGCCGATATGAACAAGGCTGCCGTGGTGAAGGATATTCCCATCTGGACCTTCCATGGCTTGAAGGACACCACCGTGCCTCCAACGGGAACGAAGCTGATGGTTTCCCGCATCGAGCAGGCCGGAGGCACCAAGATCACCTACACTCCCATTGAGAATGGAACCCACGGAATCTGGGCGGACGTTTACGGCAGGACCGACGTTTGGGAATGGCTGCTTTCCCATCGTCTTTCCGATCGTTTTCCCGATCTGAAGCCCGAGGAGGATCCCTTTGAGGAGCCTACTGCCGAACCCACCGCCGAACCCACCGCCGAGCCCACCGATGCGCCCACGGCAGAGCCTACGCCCGATAGCGGCGATGCATCGTCCAAGGGCGGATGCGGATCCTCGCTGGCAGGAGGCGCGGCTATGGTTGCGCTTCTCGGCGCCGCATTTGTGCTGAAAAAGAAGGAACGCCGCTGAGCGGCTAAAAAAACAGAAAGGAGCTTTCTATGGAACCCAATGTGCACGAAGCCGTAGAACCCATCGCATCTCCAAAAAAAGGAAAATTACGTTTTCTCGTTGTTTTGCTCTTGGCCGTGGTCATCCTCGGCGGCATCGGAGTGGGGGCGTTTGCATGGTTGTATGAGTCCCCTGCCGAGCGAACGCTGGAGGCGGTTTTCCCCATGGCGGAGCTTCTTTCCGACATGGAAACAAGCGGCACCGTCACTCTGTCGGGCGAGGTTGGGCAGGATTTTGTGCCTGCGCTGAAGACCGAGCCTATCACCCTGCAGGCAACCATTGCCTTCAAGGGAGATCGTATGTCGCTGGATGCCGCGGTTGGGCATGGGGAGGATCTGATCCGCATGGATGCCATAGGCTATGAAGAGGGTGTGGAATGGGGCTCGGAGTCGCTGATGGGCGACCGTCGCCTCAAGGCCACCGTCAAGGATTTCCTCGCGCGTTTGGAGGAGTCGCCCTTGGCTTCCGATAGCGGAAGCGACTATGCCCTCTCCGAGTCGCAAATGGAAACGATCCGCACGCTTCTGGAAAGGTGGGAGCAGGAGGACGACGAGCGGCTGGATGAGTTGGTCGAGGACGCGCTGGACAACGTGAAAAAGAAGACCAAGGGGCTCTTCGAGAAGGAAACGAAAAGGGAGCTGATCTCGCTACTCGACGGAGAAAAACGAGTGAAAGTCACCACCATTTCCTATGACGAGGCCGATCTGCTTCAGCTGATCGAGGCGCTTCTGAGCGAATGCGAGGAGAACGAAGAGCTGTGGAAGAGAGTGAGCGAGCTGCCCGACGGCGTAAATGACATGTTCAGCAGGGATGAGCTTAAGATCGCCCTTTGGAATCTCAGGGATACGTTTTCGGAGGGCCGCAGAAAGGGCACCGTGAAATATGCGGTGTGCGGCGGTTGTCTCGTGTATTTTGAGTGGAGCGAAACGATTGAGACCCGTCAGCTCTATGCCAAGGAGGAATTTCTCACCGAGCAAAGCATGGTCTCCATCAAATTCCATTCCGATCCCGAGAAAAACGCTTCTTTTGAGGCGTATATGGAAAGAAAAAGCGGAGAGCAGCTTCTGCAGAAGGGAAGCCTGATCCATCAGGCAATGCCTTCGGAGGGCTCCACCACGGAGATGATCCTGCACGTTGGCGACGGAATGCAATTCGTTTCCATGAAATACACCCTGCAGATCGATCGCACCGAGAATGATGGCTTTTTGCTGACGTTTATCGGAGCAGCTTCGGATATCGAAAAAAACATCGAGGATGCTCTCTTTGAGGAGCAGATCCGGATGAAGGCAGAGGGCACCTACCGAGCCACCGGGAAAAAGCTGGAGCTGGGACTTCACGCATTTTCACTTCGGCAATACGATGAGACCCTGCAATTGCAGGGAAGCCGCTTCACCCTTTCGCTTTCGCCCAAGGCAAGCGCGATCCGAACCCATCGGCGCGCCGAGGAGGTCACCTCTCTCACGCGCGAAGGACTGGAAGAGCTGGATCAGAGCGTTCACGCGCAGCTCATGCCCTTGGCGAGCAAGATCAACGAGGGCCTCGGTGTCACCCTGCTGACCTATCAGGTGGAAATGCTGGAGCGGATCGCGGTGAATGGTCTGTGGGAGGCCTATGCCTTCGATCCCGTCACCGAGCGGGTGTTTGCTGAAAAGAAGGAGCACGAGAGCGGCATCCGCGAGTTCATTGTTTACGATGCCGGCACCTTGAAGATCCTGGGAATGATTCGGCATGAAGCCAAATACGGAACGGGAACGATGATGGCGGCCGACGGCGGATTCCTTGCGGTGGGAGATCGTTCATCCAAGAAGATGACGGTCTATCACGCCACCACGCTGGAGACGGTGACGACGGTTGAACTGGCGGCGAGCCCTCACGATCTTGTGATGGACGGCTCAGTATTGCTCTATTATAACTTTGATCAGAGGAAACTCTACCGCACCGATTGGGAAACGGGAGCCACGGAGGAGATCGATTCCTGGTCGGCGGAAAAATCAATGGCTTTGGCTGTTTCGGTTAAGGACCATGTTCTGATGGCAGCCTCCTATGATGGAACGGCTTCCTTCTACCGCACCGACACGGGCGAGAAGCTGGCGCAGGTGGAGATCAATAGAAGCGACTATGAGCTTGCCTACTTCGACGGAGCGTTCTTCTCCTGCGGCAGAAAACGCTTCACGCCTGCGGGCGCGCCTGCCGAGCCCACCCTGCCGGGCGTGGACGCGATGAAATACTATCTCTCCAATGACGAAAGCACGTGGTTGCATGCCTACGATCAGGCAAAGGGAAAAACAGTTCTGCAGGTCTATCTGAAGGGTGGCTCAATCCCGATCCATTCCACAGAAGAGATCGCCCCGGAGGCTGAGATCCTGCAGCTGGATGGCGGCCGCTATCTGATCCTGCAGAAGGCACCCAACACAGACTATAGCGATCGGATCGCACTGCTTGAGATCCGAGGCTACTGGCGCATTGTCATTGAACAGGAATAAAAAAAGAGCCCCCATCCGCTTCCCAAGGAAGCGGATGGTGCCTCTTTCCCGCTCGGATCAGTTTGTCCGTCGGGCGGCAATGAACTCGGAGAGATTCTCCAGCGTGTAGAGCGTGCTAGCGTTGGCCTCATGGTAGCAATAGCTGTCGCCGAAGGCCTCGCGGATCACGAAATAAAGCTTGTTGTCAGAGATCACAAAATCCACGTATTGGAAGCCGTGTGCCCACATGGAGTAGGTGTCGTTGAGCATCTGTCGATCGGTGAGCAAAACGGAGACCACCTCCCAATCGTAGAGATCCTCGGAAACCACCAAGCCCAGCACGTTCCGCTGGTTGGTGTTGTTCATGGTTGCCAGCGAAACAATGGAAATATAGAGGCCGAGGGATTCTTCATAAACGAGCGAAAACTTGGATTTCGTGTAGGGGAAATTCATGATGCCGCCTGTTCGTTCATCCAGCGTCATGGTGGTGCCGTCGGAGGAAAGCTTGAAAAGTGCTACGTAGCCGTAGTGCGTGCCGGCATTCAGACGATACATCACGTAGATCTGCCCGTCCGGCGTCTGCACGGGGTTGCCCTCCTCAATGTCGAATTCCGAATCCTTCGCGGCCTTTCCCGTGATGCTTTGGAAGAGCTGACGGGTGATCATTTGCTGGCAGTTGTTGGAGACTGTCCAGGCAGCGCGTTCGAGCAGATCGGAGCCTTCCGGCGCGCTGATCACGGCATCGTTATAGGCCTTATAGATCCGTCCGTTTGCATGGAGGACGGTGTTGGGGGCACCGCCGCCGATCTTGAGATCGCTGAAGCGAGCGCTGGTTTTGAGCCCTGTGGTGGGATCATAGCGAACGATCATCACGGCGCCGCCGTAGTTTCCGATCATGTAGATCCTTCCGCCTTGCTCAAAGAGAGAGGCGAAATAGAGAGATTTTTCGGCGCAGAGGTGTGTCCAGGTCTTCCCCTCGTCCTCACTGCGAACCATCTGGGTTTCGTAGGGGATCCCCTTGGTCTCCACTGTTGCGATGGCGTAAAGGACGTTCCTGCCGTTTTCCCGTCTTGCGAGAATGGCAGGGGAGTGGAGTACCTGCGCGCCCTTCCATTTTTCGTCGTTATACCATTCGTAGTCGTAGAAATAGGAGGCGTTGTTTTCCTCGGGGGTGGAGAAGATCTCCAAGCGGGTCTGCTCCACGTTGCAATCGGGCTCGGGCATGCGGGAATTGGTGAAGAACTGCTTCATGCGCAGAACGTATTCCGCATTGGTGTAGTTCCCAACCTTCAGCGAGAGCTGATCGAAGGGAGCCTCTCCCGCGGGGGTGATCACGGCGATCTGCGTGGAGGAGAAATAGGTGAGGGAGAAGCTGTCGGAGCTTGCGCAATAGGCGGTGAGATCGACGTAGCCCTCCGAATCGGTGGGAAGGGAGGCTTGGAAATATTCGCCGAGATAGTCGGCAGGAGCCAGCAGATGCCCCTCGGGAGTGATCTTGAGAACGCGCTCATAGTCCGCGCGATCCAGCTTCACGATATAGCCCTTATGAAGCGCGGAGGAGCTGCCGAGATAGAGTGCCATGCTGTTGCCCATGCGCTCTGTGAGCGCTTCGACCAAGGCCTGATCCGCCTTCACGCTATTGGAGGCGGAGGCCAGCTGGCGATCCTGATAACTGCAATAGGTTTTGGAAAAATCGTTGGCACGCTTGATGAGAGCGGCATATTCCTCATTGCGCGGATAGAGGGCGAGATCGCCGCAGGAAAGCTCCTCTGTGCGGATCTCGACCGCGGTGCTTTCCGACCCGGATCCGATAAGGTCCAAAAGACGGGTGCAGCCGTGGGCAAGGGCAAGATTGGATTTTCCGTAGATCACGTAGGCACCGTTCAAAACGCCGGAGAAGAAGGCATCCTTGCCTGCGGAGTAGCGGGAAACGGCCTCGCTTTGCTCGCGCTTCACGTTGCCCAGCAGGATCTCGTTTTCATATCTCACGCCATCGAAAACAGTTCTTGAGGCGATGCCGTAGGTCGTGCTGAGGTAGGATTGCAGGAGCGTGGCAAAAAACATTCCCTCGAAGGATCCGTCGTGAACGATGGAATAAACGGTTTCCGCATCGGTTCGCATGGAGAAGGACTCCGATGGCAGGGAGGAGATGCGCTTTTCCTCGGGGACGCTCCAGCCGGTTTCTGTAAGCTCGGAGAAGAGCGATTCCTGCAGATATTGCTCCATGGCCACAAAGCCTGCCGCATCGGCGGCATAGAAATCGATTCTTTCTTGTTGGGAGAAAACACCGTAGGAGCCGGGAGAGATCTGAGCCTTGCAGTCGGCGTCGAGCAGGCCCGTGGGGTCGCCGACGTAGATCCTGCCCGAAAAGCCGGAGGTTGAGGAGGAGTAATCGCGGATGGGAATGAAGGCACCGCACCTTTGAAACACGGCGGTTTGCAGAACGTTTGCAAATCGCTTGGCGGGAGCATTGGAGGTGTCCACAATGATCTCGAAGAGCGATTTTTTATCCTGCGCCACGGTCACGGTAGGCGCGGGGACGGCCACCTCCTCGGTGGTGCCCGCCGACTCTGCGGGCGGCTCACCCTGCGGTGCAGAGCAGGCAGAGAGCAGAAGGGAAAGGAGCAGGAGCAGGGAGCAAAGTGTGTGGAATCTCATCGCAGAAGATCCTCCTTTTGGTAGGCGATGCGCTCATCCCCGGACGCCAGATAGATGATCCCGCAGGGAAGGAAGCCGTTTTTGCTCAGAGATCGCTGCATGGGGAGGTTGTCGCGGTGGGTGTCGATCTTCAGATTGGGGCAGACGGAGAAGCAATAGTCATAGCAGAAGGCGGCCACGCCGCGGCGATGCTGGGCCACGGCAATGCGATGGATCACGCCGTAGGGACGATCGTTGAGCCATTGTCCCTCATAGATCCGCAGATAGGTGGGATCCTCGCCGATAAAGAAGCAGAACACGCCGAGCGGTTCGCCGTCCTCCTCACAAATAAAAAGGCGGTTCAAGGAAAGGTCCTCCCGAAGCACGGCTTCATTGGGGTAGCCCCCCGACCATTGCTCCAAATTGCCGTTTTCGCGCATGAATCGGCGCGCATCGTCGTAGATCTCCAAAAGGCGGGGCAGATCGCCCTCGGTTGCAGGTCTGATCTTCATAACGGTCCTCCCGAAAGGTATTTTCTTCATTGTATCACAGTAGGCCTCAAAAAACAAGACGTTTGCGAAAAAAAACGAAAAACCGTTGACAAATGCGACGTTTTCGTATACAATTAAAGGGAAAACGAAAGAAAGAAGGAACGTTTTATGACAACGAAGAACAAAATGCCCGCCAATGCGCTCTTGTATATCCTTATCGGAGCGCTGTTCTGCGTGTTTCGCACGCAATTTCTCCAGCTCCTTTTCATCATAGCAGGAGCTTTGTTTATTGCAAGAGGCGTGCTGGAGATTCTGGAAACGAAAACCTATCAGGGCGCGATCCCCATTGTGATCGGCATTCTGCTGATCGTGGGAAGCATGACCATCGTGGAGGTATTCCTCATCGTGTTTGGCGCGCTGATCCTGGTGAACGGAATTCTGAAGCTGGTGGAGATGAGCCATTGGAAGCCCACCACGGCTGAGCTGCTGGGAGCGATCCTCACCCTTTTGGTGGGCGCTCTGCTCATCGCGGCCCGTTGGCTGATGCGGGATGCCTTCTTCGTGGTGCTGGGTGTGCTTTTCATTCTGAACGGCGTGGCACATCTGATCGGCACCTATCGCCGATGAGAGGGAACGTCATGGCATTGCCGAAGCAGATCAGCGACACCTACGTTGCCATCCTGCGGGAGGAGCTGATGCCCGCCATGGGATGCACGGAGCCGATCGCCATCGCCTACGCCGCCGCGATCCTGCGGGACGTGCTGGGGGAGGAGCCGGAGATGATCTCTCTGGGGCTCAGCGGAAATATTATCAAAAACGTGAAGAGCGTTGTCGTTCCCGCAACGGGAGGGATGCACGGCATCGAGGCCGCCGTGGCGGCGGGGATCGTTTCGGGAGATCCGAGCCTGAAGCTGGCGCTCCTCACCAAATTAACCGAAGCGCACGTGCCGAGGATCCGTGAGGTGCGGCAAAACACCGCCATCAACGTCCGCGAGGCAGGCGGCAGCTGTGCCTTCCGCATTTTGATGGAGGGCGTGGCAGGCGGCCGCAGAGCCGCGGTGGAGCTGGCCGAGCATCACACAAACGTGGTGGCTGTTCTGCTGGACGGAAAAGACCTCACTGCGCGCTATCTTTCGGAAAAGAAGCTGGACGACGTTCATGAGGCCGACCGCGCGCTGCTTACCGTGCAGGATATCGTAGCCTTTGCCGATGAAGTCGATCTGGAGCCCTTGGAGGAGCTTCTGGAGCGGCAGATCGAAATGAACATGGCCATTGCCGAGGAGGGCCTGCGCGGAGAATACGGCGCGGCGATCGGCAAGACGCTGCTGGCGGCCAATGAAAAAACACCGAAAAACAAGGCCAAGGCCTATGCCGCCGCAGGCTCGGATGCGCGCATGAGCGGATGCGAGCTGCCGGTCTGCATTCTTTCGGGAAGCGGAAACCAAGGCATCACGGCTTCCGTGCCCGTGGTTGTTTACGGGCAAGAGCTGGGCGTGGATCGGGAGCGGATGCTGAGAGCTTTGTTGGTCTCGGATCTGATCACCGTGCATCAAAAAACGGGGATCGGTTGCCTTTCTGCCTATTGCGGCGCCATCAGTGCGGGGTGCGGATGCGCCACGGGAATTGCTTATCTGCAGGGCGGCGGACTTTATGAGATCGCCCATACGTTGGTGAATGCAGTGGCCATTCTCTCAGGCACCATCTGTGACGGAGCCAAGCCCTCCTGCGCGGCTAAGATCGCTATGGCGGTGGAGGCGGGCCTGATGGGCTACGAAATGGTTCGCGCGGGCCACCAATTCTACGGCGGCGACGGCATCGTCACCAAGGGCGTGGAAAACACCATCCGAAACGTGGGCCGACTTGCCCGCGATGGCATGGGCGAGACCGACCGCGAGATCATCCGCATCATGCTTGGAAATTGAATGAAAACAAGCGAGCCGTGAACGCGCGTTCACGGCTCGCTTTCGCATAGAACCCCCTCCGATGCATTGGAGGGAGGGATCTTGGTATAGGAATCTATCAAGAAGAGACTTGCAGGGGATCCCTTGGGGCTCGATCAAAGCCCGTAAAGCTCGCTGAACTTCTCCTCGAGGTAATCCGCGTAGGCGGTAGGATCGAAGGGCTCGCCCAGCGCGGCCTCCAGAAGCTCACCGGGATCCTTCATGCGGCCGTGCTTCCAGATATGCTCACGGTTCCAAGCGTTGATGGGTGAGAGATCGCCGGAGGCAAAGCAGGCCTCCACGTCCACGGTTTCTTTCATTTTGCGGAGCAGCTGTGCGCCGTAGGCGCTTCCGAGGGCATAGGAAGGGAAGTAGCCGATGCCGCCGCCCGACCAATGGCTGTCCTGCAGAACACCGTGGGTGTTATCGGGAACCTCCACGCCAAGGTATTCGCCGTAGAGGCGGTTCCATTCGGCAGGCAGATCCTTCACGGCCAAGGTGCCCGACATCACCCGCTTTTCCAGCTCGTAGCGAACCATCACGTGGAGACAGTAGGTCACTTCGTCGGCCTCTGTGCGGATCAGGGAGGGCTCCACGCGATTTACCGCGCGGTAAACGTCCTCTGCGGTGTAGCCCTTCATCTGCTCGGGGAAGAACCGACAGAGCGCGGGGAACATCATCCTCACGAAGCCGCGGCTTCTGCCGATCAGATTTTCATAAAAGCGGCTCTGACTTTCGTGGATACCCATAGAAATTCCGCCATCCAAAAGCGTGTAGGCCAGCTCGTCGGCGGAGTTCATGTCGTAGAGCGCGTGCCCGCCCTCATGGATCACGCTATAGGCGGAGGAGGCGAGGTCGCTTGGGCAATAGTTGGTGGTGATGCGAACGTCATGATGGGAGCCGAGGCTGATGGTGAAGGGATGCTCGGTGGTGGCCAAGCCGCAATGATTCCGGTCGATGCCGATCATCTCCATCAGCGCATGGGAGAATTTCTCCTGATCGGCATCGTCGAACCGACCTTGCAGGCAGGCCGCGGAGGGCTTTTCCTTCTGAACGATCTTTCGGATCAGCGGCACCAAGCGGCAGCGAAGCGTTTCAAAGAAGGCATCGCAGGCCTCCATGGTGAGCCCTTTTTCATACTGATCGAGGCAGTAGTTGTAGGGATGAAGCTCGGGAGCGCAGTAGGCCGCGAAGCGCTTCTGCCCCTCAAACACCTTTTCCAGATAGGGCAGGAACAGGGCAAAATCGTTGGTCTCCTTGGCGGTGTGCCAAACGTCCTCGGCCTCCACCAGCAGCTGCTGATAGGCCACGTATTCCTCCATGGGAATCTTCTGCATCTGGCGGATATCCTTCAAGGCCAGATAGAGCGCGCGGGCATCGAGAGGGGAAAGCTCCTCGCGGTGGGCGTCCAGCTCCTCCAGAAGCGCCACGGTCTCCTCACCCGTGGAAAGAAGATAGATCTCCTCGCTCAGGATCGAAAGGGTTTGTCCGCGGTTGGCGGCCGTTCCCTTGGGGGCGGTGGTGGCACCGTCGAAATAGATCAGCGAGGTGGCGTGATTCAGCGCGCAGAGGCGGGCCTGCAGCTTGTGAAATTGCTCAATGGCTTGCTTTAGATCCATGGCTTGCTCCCTTCGCGTCAGAGATTTTTAGCCCGCTCGTTCACGGCGCTGCGGAAATCGGGCAGGGGATGCTCATAGGTACTGTCCATATAGGGGCTGGTGATGATAAAATCGGCCGTGGCGCGATTATTTGCGATGGGAATATCGTAGACCTGCGCGATGCGGAGCAGAGCCTTCACGTCGGGATCGTGAGGCTGGGCGGAGAGGGGATCGGAGAAGAAGATCACAAGATCCACCTTGCCCTCCACGATGCGGGCGCCGATCTGCTGGTCGCCGCCGAGAGGTCCGCTGTTGTAGCCGCGAACGGGGAGCCCCGTTTGGTCGGCCACCATTTTAGCGGTGGTACCGGTACCGCAAAGAAAATGATGCTCCAGAATGGTCTTGTTCTTCTTGCACCATTCGATCAGCTCATGCTTTTTGTTGTCGTGGGCGATGAGAGCAATGCTTTTCTGCTCGGGCATCACCACGTCGATGTGTGTTACTTCAGACATATCAAATTCCTTTCTTGAGGTTAAAAATTGCGAGTGGAGTAGGGGAGATCGGGGCAGGTGTGAAGCAGCTCGGAAAGCTCCTCGGCGGTGCCGCCGGAGATCAGCTTCTTTTCAATGGCGTAGGCCATATTTTTTTGGACGAAAAGCAGGATCACGTCGCGCGTGTCCACCACCTGATTCAGATGTGCATAGGCGATCTCGGAGCGGGCATCGATTCCGGCGCCCTGTGCCTCCATGAGAAAAGAGCTTTTGCCAAAGGTCAAAACAACGGTGGGGAAGCCCTTTTTGGCCATGCTTTTATAGGAAAGCATGGGGAATACCGCGTAATTTACCGTTACGTAAGCGCAGAGAAACAGAAAGATCACGGAAAAGATCTTCAGTGGCAATTCCAGTGCGGGGAAAACGATGGGAAGATTTCCGAAAAAGGATACTGCGAAGAGAAACAGAGCCACCGCACAGCTGAAAATGATACTGGGAACGGGGCGCTTTTTCCGAAACATCACCACGCCCTGCAGGGTGCGAAGTGCGTGAACGGAATAGGTCAATTGAGCAGAGATCATCAGTATCTCCTCCTTATTTTCTTACTATTTACATGATACCATAGAACCTAATAAATGTCAATAGAAAACTGCCGATCAATGCAAAAGGCACACCCCGATCGGAATCGGAGTGTGCCGAATAAAAATCAAACGTTGAAGCGGAAGAACACGATGTCGCCGTCCTGCATCACGTACTCCTTGCCCTCCTGACGGAGCACGCCTGCCTCCTTGGCGGCGTTCATGGAGCCGTATTTTTTCAGATCGTCGAAGGCGCAAACCTCTGCGCGGATGAAGCCGCGCTCGATATCGGAATGGATCTTGCCGGCTGCCTTGGGCGCCTTGGTGCCGCGGCGAATGGTCCATGCACGGCATTCATCGGGGCCTGCGGTGAGGAAGCTGATCAGACCGAGCAGGGAATAGCTTGCCTTGATCAGGCGGTCGAGGCCGCTTTCCTCAATGCCGAGATCGGAGAGGAACATAGCCTTCTCCTCGCCGCTCAGCTCGGCGATCTCTGCCTCGATCTGGCAGCAGATGGGGATCACCTGCGAATGCTCCTCGGCGGCAAAGGCCTTCAGAGCGGTGTAGGCCTCGTTGTCGGTGGGCTCCTCGGCGGCGTAGTCCTCGCTCACGTTTGCCACGTAGATCACGGGCTTCATGGTGAGCAGGGGCGTGTCGTAGAGACAAGCGCGCTCGTCCTCGGTCAGCTCCAGCGTGCGCGCGCACTTGCCCGACTCCAGAACGGCATAGAGCTTTTCCAGAACGGCCATTTCGCCCGCCAGCGTCTTGTCGCCGCGCATAGCCTTGCGAGTGCGATCCATGCGGCGCTCCAGCATTTCCATATCGGAGAAGATCAGCTCAAGGTTGATGGTCTCCAGATCGCGCATGGGGTTGATCTTGCCGTCCACGTGGATGATATTATCGTTTTCGAAGCAACGGATCACGTGCAGAATGGCGTCCACCTCGCGGATGTTGCCGAGGAACTGGTTGCCCAGACCCTCGCCCTTGGAGGCGCCCTTCACCAGACCTGCGATGTCCACAAATTCGATCACGGCGGGGGTGTACTTATTGGGGTGGTGCATCTCTGCCAGAAAATCCAAGCGACTGTCGGGAACGGTCACCACGCCAACGTTGGGCTCGATGGTGCAGAAGGGATAGTTGGCGGATTCTGCGCCCGCATTGGTGAGCGCATTGAAGAGGGTACTCTTGCCCACGTTGGGCAATCCCACGATACCAAGTTTCATTGAATCAGATCTCCTTATTTCAAGGTTTTACTCGTTAACCATACTATTATAGCACAACTGCGGCGCAATTGCAAGTGCTTTTTGGGGAAAATGCGCTTTTTTGCATCGGAAAGCGACAGAACCTTCACCGTTGGGAGACCCTTCCCGCTCCAAACGGACGGCCTTTGCCGGGAAAAATTTTAGAATGCTTTGTTTTTTCAAAAAAATTCAAAAATTATTAAAAAAGGTTTGCAATTTTGGTCTTGATGTGATATAATAGAAAAGATAATAGGGGTTTTCCGCCGAGCGTTGCGGCAGAGCGCGAAAATCACAAAAAAATTCAGATATTCTTCACAAAAAACCCTCATTGGGGGAGTATAATGTGAGACGAAGGATCAAGGCTTGATCGGGAGGAAGATAATATGACAGACACGAAAATTCTGATCGTTGACGACGATGCGAATATCAGCGATCTTTTGAAGATGTATTTTGAGAACGAGGGCTATGATGTGAAGCTGGCCTCCGACGGAGCAGAGGGCATCTCCTATTTCAAGATGTTCGAGCCCGATCTGGTGCTTTTGGACATCATGCTGCCCAAGAAGGACGGTTGGCAGGTTTGCCGCGAGATCCGTGAGATCTCCTCGAAGCCCGTGATCATGGTCACGGCCAAGGGCGAGGTGTTCGATAAGGTTCTCGGACTGGAGCTTGGAGCCGACGATTTCGTGGTGAAGCCCTTCGATATGAAGGAGCTTTCCGCAAGAGTGAAGGCCGTTCTGCGCCGCTACCGTCACCACGCCCGTCAGAGCGACGACGAGGTGATCAAATTTGAAAACATCGAGATCAGCCTGCAGAAATATGAGCTGAAGCTTTGCGGTCGCTCGGTGGACATTCCCCCCAAGGAGCTGGAGCTGCTGTATTTCCTCGCCTCCAACTACAATCGCGTGTTTACCCGCGATCAGCTGCTGGACAAGGTTTGGGGCTTCGACTATCTCGGCGACTCCCGCACGGTGGACGTGCACGTGAAGCGCCTGCGCGAAAAGCTGGAGGGCGCCTCCGATAAGTGGATCCTGAAAACGGTTTGGGGCGTTGGCTATAAATTTGAGCTTCTGAGCTGATCCGCGTAGCGGCGAATTGCCATGTTCAAAAGAGTTTTTGCCAAATACGTCACCGTGGTGATGGCGGTGCTGGCAGTGGGCTTTGCGATCCTGTTCGTGGTGCTAACCTCCATCACGAGAAACGTTCTGATCGAACGCGTCGCCGAGGATATGAGCGAGATCTCCGCCGTGGCTGCTTCGTATCTGGAGGAGCGGCTGCAGGAGCTGGGCGGCGAGAGCGAGGGCACGACCATAGAGCATGTCCTGATTGTAGCCGACTCCAATGTGGAAGGTCTGTTTTTTCCGTTGCTGGTTTCCCATCGGGAGATGCAGCTGATGGTTTCGGATGCAAATGGGCTTCTGCTTGCGCGATATAGTGAGAGCGAGGCCTTTGCAGACGGCGCTACGGCGATGCCGATTCGCCGCGAGGCAATTTCGGGCAGCGGCACGTCTGTGATGGAATCAACCCGTTTGCCGGGCTTTTTTGATGGAGAGGTGCTTTTGCACACGGTCGGGATCTATTCGGAAACGGGAGCATTGGAGGGCTATCTTTCGGTGGCAACTGCAATGGCACCGAATGAGAAGGCAATGTCGGATCTGAGCAAAACAGTGGTTTCCGCCGTGCTTTTGGTGCTTCTGGCGGCCATGATCGCTGTGTATCTGATCAGCGAGAGGATCACCTCGCCGCTGCGGGAGATGAGCTCCGTGGCCAGAAAAATGGCCAAGGGCGATTTCAAAAGCCGCGTGCGGGTGCAGGGGTGCGACGAGGTTGCCGAGCTTTCCGTGGCCTTTAATCATATGGCGGAATCGCTGGAGAATCTGGAAAAAATGCGATCCTCCTTCATTGCGAACGTTTCGCACGATCTCCGCACGCCCATGACCACCATCGCCGGATTTATCGACGGGATCCGCGACGGCGTGGTGGCACCGTCCGATAGAGATCACTATCTGGGCAGGATCTCGGCGGAGGTGAAAAGGCTTTCCCGCCTGGTTTCCTCGCTGCTGGATCTTTCTCGCCTGCAGGCGGGAGATCGGAAATTCACGCCGATGGTCTTCGACGTTTGCGAAATGGCAAGGGTGATCCTCATTTCCTTTGAAAAGCAGATCGAGGAGAAGGATTTGGAGGTGGCGTTGGACGCCGAACGCGACCGCATGACGGTTTGGGCGGATCACGATGCCATCTATCAAGTGATGTATAATATTTGTCACAATGCCATTAAATTTTCAAAAACGGGCGGTCTTTTGAGAATCAGGATCGCGGAACAGGCCCACAATAAGGTGGAGGTCGCGGTCTACAACGAGGGAGAAGGAATCCCGCGTGAAGATCTTCCGCACGTGTTTGAGCAGTTTTATAAAAGCGACAAGAGCAGAGGATTGGATAAAAACGGCATCGGGCTGGGATTATTCATATCCAAGACAGTGATGGAGGCCCTTGGTGAAGAGATTCGCGTGGAAAGCGAGAGCGGAAAAAATTGCGAATTTTTCTTTACCGTGCCGATGCACCGTGCGGGGGAGGAATCCCCGGCGTCGGGAAGCAGGGCAGGGCATCATCTGAAAGGAGAAGAAAAGCATGGATGAACCGAAGCAGGAGCGGGAACAAGAGGAAAAGAAGCTCGCCGCCAAGGAGGAAATAAAGGCCGATGAGCCGCCGCGCTACACCTATCGATGGACCTACGAGGCGCAGGCCGCCCATGATCGGGAGATGCAGAAGCGAGAGCGAAAAAAAGGAGCAGGCGTCTATGCGCTGGTGATGGCGATCGCCTTCGCGGTTTGCCTTGCCATTTTGGGCGGAACGGTGCTGATCAGTGCTTTGGCACCGGCCGACACGTCTCTCTCAGCCACCGAGATCTCGGAGCTTGTGAATCCGGGCACGGTGCTGATCTATGCCTCCAATGCCGACGGCGGAGGCTACGGAACGGGCTTTTTTATTCGCTCGGACGGCTATATCCTCACAAACTATCATATCGTCAGCGGCAAGAGCAACGTGGAGGTGCAAACCTACGACGGCTTGTCGAAAAAGGCGACCGTGAAATGGTACAGCACCTACGATGATCTGGCATTGATCAAGATCGAGGGACAGGATTATCCCACGCTCGTCCTTGGAAACTCCGATAGCCTGCAGGTTGGAGCAACGGCGATCGCCATTGGCAATCCGGGCGGCAATCTTTGCCCTTGGACGCTCACGCAGGGCGTGATCTCGGCCGTTAATCGTACGGTCACGGTTAATAGCGGCAGAATGATCGTGGATCTGACCATGATCCAAACCGACGCGCAGGTCAACCCCGGAAATTCGGGAGGCCCCCTTTGCAACGATCGGGGCGAGGTGATCGGCATCGTGGCAAGAAAAATGACCGACTATGAGGGGCTTGGACTTGCCATTCCCATCAATGGCGCGATGGAGCTGGTGAATGCCTATTTGACCAATGGCACGGTGGATGAGCGCTCCTCTGCGGTCTCCAAGGCACGGCCTGCCATTGGCGTGCAGGTGGTGGACGTAGCAGAAGGGGAGGAGATCTCGGATGGCTACAAGGCTCGGGAAAAGGGCGTTCTGGTCACGATGGTGGAGCCCGATGGCGTGAGTCAGGGGCTTTTGAGAGCGGGGGACGTGATCCTTTCGATGGACGGTCACCGCGTGGAAACGAGCTTGCAGCTGAAGGAGCTGCTCTATAACTACCGACCGGGAGATCAGGCCAAGCTTCAGATCGACCGCTACGGCAAGGAGCTGACCGTCACGGTTCGCTTCACAGCATAAAAATCACAAGCAGAACGGACACTTTGAGATTGCTTCTCATGGTGTCCGTTGCTTACAGATGGAGGAAGGAAATGAGGTTTCGGGAAAAGCTGGCAAAATGGATGTGGGGCAGGAACGGCCCCGATCAGCTTTGTCAGGCAATCATGTGGTGCAGTCTCACGCTCACGGTGGCGAATCTGTTCTTTAATAGTGTTGTTCTCTCGCTTTTGGCGGCGGGGCTTCTGTGGTATGCCGTTTTTCGGATGCTCTCGAGGAAGGTTTGGAAGCGACAGAAGGAAAATCGGGCATTTTTGCAGTTGTTTGCAAGAGCGCGGAAGCGCATTCGCCTGAAGAAAAACCAATGGAGAGACCGCAAAACGCACGTGTATCACAGCTGCCCAAAATGCAAGAATATACTTCGTCTGCCGCGGATCAAGGGCGACCATCGGGTGTGCTGTCCCTGCTGCGGCGAGCGCTTCCGCATGAACGTTTGAAGCAAGAAAAAAGACAAAGAAAATTCAAAAAAAGTATTGACAAAACAGCTCGAATATGCTATAATATATGAGTCTGGTATGCGGAAGTGGCGGAACTGGCAGACGCGCACGTTTGAGGGGCGTGTGGTTCACACCGTACGGGTTCAAGTCCCGTTTTCCGCACCAAATAAGAACGCAGGATAGGATACAATTATTTGTGCCTAATCTGCGTTTTTTATTGCTTTTTAGGGGTTTTTTTGCACTTTCGAGGCATAAAAAGCATATCTTGCGATAAAAGAGCCTATCTTCCGAGAGCTTTTGTGCTTTCGGTGGCTGGGCACTTTTTGCTTTCGTTAAATTTGTGATATATTCGTTAAATATAGACCGTAGACGGTGAAAAGTATTGAAAATATTGTGATTTTGTGATATAATAAATAAAAATCAAAAGGAGAAAATCTATATGCTCGCAAAAATACTGTCTAACGGCTGTGTATACCATTCGCCTGTTTTTGCCGTATCTATGAAATATCCGAGCAAAGCTGTTGTTTTTGACAGCTCTTTTGCCGAGTTGATTGTTGTTGATGTTTGTAGAGATAACAGATATACCGTTCTTTTTATAGATTTTGATACTGATGATTTTTCTATTAATAATAGCGAGTTTAAATCATATTGGAACGATAAGAATATTTTTAGAACAATCAAGAGAAAGCAATACACCTCAAAAATGCTCGATGAAGCAAAGGGGATGTTGCGCGCGGAGAGCCTTTGCGAATTTAAAAAAATTGAGAAAACATCCGATTTTGATGCATTGGATTTAAATTCGGGTTCATTCCACGATGGATATGTTTTAGGAATAAACGAAGAGAATAATACACTTGAGATACTTTTGGATACATCTTGGGGCTCCTTCATAGTTTTAAAATGTAAAGGTATCGTCAAAAGCTCTTTGGAGTTTGGGCAAATATTTTCTCATTGTGATATGCGTATAGCTGATGGCTGTATAGAATTTTCTTTTGCCCCTATGTCAGGTGCAGAAGAAAAAATATTAATAGCAAGACATGTAGAGTTTAAGTCTATATTTGAGAGAAAAATCGATATCAAAAAATTTGAATATAGCGTTTCTGAAAATAATCTTACAATCAAAACCAATTCCGGTTGGATTGAAATTAATAATTCTATTAATGATATTTTAGATTTCAAGCAAAGAAATGTGTTAGGGTATATAGAGAATGATGATATAATGCAACGTTGTCTCATTTTCAGCAATGATATCGTTTATAGTTTTTGTAAATATGTAAATAACAGAAAACGTCAAAACAAATTAGCAGACAAAGTGTTGCTATTTCAAAATAGATGTAAAGAATATGGTCTTCATTTCGATCAATATCCTATATATGATGATTTTGATGAGTATGAGCATGATTACGGTGACTTGATATATAAGCATAAATATAGCACAATTCATCAGTGGCGTTTGATGATTCAAATTTTGATCTCAATATTATTGTTTAATAATGGAATATGGGTAATAATCCAACTTTTAAATCCACAAATGAAATGGATTGTGTATTTAATCATGGGTCTCGGAGCTTCTTTGTGTGTATCATTACTTGTATTGATTTCATCTCTGATAGGTTATACAAGGGATAAGAAATCCGGATATAGCGATTCTAAATGCATTGAAATATATGAGAATGGATTAAAGCACGATGGATACAATATTTCGTTTAATTGTGATTATCAAAATATCCTTGCAGTTGAATACAATAAAAGGATAATTATTCAAACAACTTGGTCAAAATTCAAACTTTACAAATTTAAAGACGATAAAGTGGCGTATGAAATAATCAAAAATCAACTTAACAAATCAAAAAATAATAATTTTTGAAACCTATCGTTAAATTGCCCCCATTTTTGAAAAATTCATCCGTTTATGCACCCATTAACCCTAAAATGCACCCATTAGAATTTTGTATCCTTTTCAGTTAAATCCGTCCTTACGGACGGGATAAATCCACTTCGTGGATGAAATCGCTATGCGATGAAATCTTGCTTCGCAAGGATAAAGAGAGGCGGATTTCATCGTGCAACAAGTTGCGGGTGATATACAAGGCTATGCTTTGATTTGTTAACAAAAATGTGATATAATGAGCTTGGCAAATCAAAAATGGAAGAGGGTAAGCCATTGAGAAAACGAATGATTTTAACAACCGTATTCCTTGCGCTTGGATTTGCGGGACTTCTGCCTGTATGCCTCCTTTCTCAAAATGCCGTTGCGGAAGCGCTCACCGTCACGGTTGGAGTAACACTATATCATTTTGCCATGCGGCTAGCCGTTGGAACGATTGTGGATCTGGTCATGAAAAATCAAGCCGACCACACAAACGGATGGTTTCGCGAAAAAAGCTTTGAGGATAAGCTATATAAGCTGATCCGAGTGCGAAGATGGAAAAAATACGTTCCAACCTACGATCCTGAAACGTTTGATCCCCATCGAAAAACCGTTCGGGAATTGATCGGCGCAACCTGTCAGGCGGAGATCATTCACGAGGTGATCATGGTGCTGAGCCTTCTGCCGATCGCCTTTGCACCGCTTCTGGGCGGTACGGCGGCAATGATTACAACGTCGGTTTGTGCCATGCTGATCGATTCCGTTTTTGTGATCCTTCAGCGCTATAATCGGCCGCGGCTCGTCAGAGTTATGAAACGGTTCGATAAATTATAATTCAAACGGCTTTGGAAAAAGGAGCTGAGTCGAATTCCGACTCAGCTCCTTTTTGATCCGGCTCTGCGAAAGATGCAGAAGCCGCTTTATTTTTTCATTTTTTCCAGATCGTTTTTGCGGATCTCCACGCGGCGCACCTTTCCGCTGATCGTCTTGGGAAGCTCCTCCACAAACTCAACGATGCGGGGGTACTTATAGGGAGCGGTGTGCGTTTTCACGTACTCCTGAATCTCCTTTTTCAGCGCGTCGGTGCCAACGGTGCCCTTTGTCAGCACGATGGTGGCCTTCACGATCTGACCGCGCACCTCGTCGGGAACGGGCGTGATGGCGCATTCCAGCACGTAGGGAAGCTCCATGATCACGCTTTCGATCTCAAAGGGCCCGATGCGGTAGCCGGAGGACTTGATCACATCGTCGATGCGGCCGACGTACCAGAGATAGCCGTCCTCGTCCATGGTGGCCTGATCGCCGGTGTGATAATAGCCGTCGTACCAGGCGTCGCGCGTTTTTTCCTCATCCAGATAGTAGCCGATGAAGAGACCGCAGGGAATATGATCCTTTGTGCGGATGCAGATCTCGCCCGTGTCGCCGGTCTTGCATTCGTTGCCGTCGGGATCCAGCACCACCACGTCGTAGAGCGGGCTGGGCTTACCCATCGATCCGATCTTGGGCGTGGAGCCAACGAAGTTTGCAATGGAAAGGGTGGTTTCGGTTTGCCCGAAGCCCTCCATGATGGTGAGTCCGGTGGCCTTCTTGAACTGGTTGAACACCTCGGGGTTCAGCGCCTCGCCTGCCGTGGTGGCATATTCAATGGAGGAAAGATCATATTTGGAGAGATCCTCCTTGATGAAGAAGCGATACATGGTGGGAGGAGCGCAGAAGGTGGTGATGCCGTATTTCTTGAACATGGGCAGAATATCCTCGGAGCGGAAGCGATCGAAATCGTAGGTGAAGATCCCGGCCTCGCAGAGCCACTGACCGTAGAGCTTGCCCCAGAGCGCCTTGCCCCATCCCGTATCGGAGATGGTGAAGTGCAGGCCGTTGGCTTTGACGTTGTGCCAATGCTTGGCGGTGGGGTAGTGGCCCAGCGCATATTTATAGGAGTGGGTGGCGATGCGGGGATAGCCCGTGGTGCCCGAGGTGAAGAGCATCAGCATGGGATCATTGCCGCAGGGCGTTTGCTCGGTGCGGTAATAATGGGTGCTGAAGCGTTCCATTTCCACGTTGAAATCATTCCAGCCTTCTTTCTTGCCGCCAACAAGCACCTTGAGCAGGCCGGGGAACTGAGCGGCGGCCTTTTCGGCCTCGGAGGAAACGTCGCCATCGGCGGTGCAAACGATCGCCTTCACCTTGGCGGCCTGATATCTGTAAGCGAAGTCATGCTCCACCAGCTGATTGGTGGCGGGGATCGCGATGGCGCCGATCTTATGCAGTGCCAGCATGCAGAACCAGAATTGGTAATGACGCTTCAGCACCAGCATCACGGTGTCGCCCTTTTTGATGCCGAGAGACTCGAAATAGTTTGCTGTCTTGGCAGAATATTTCTTCATGTCGGCAAAGGTGAAGCGACGGTCGCTCTTATCGTTGCCAACCCAAAGCATTGCAAGCTTATCGGGATTCTTTTTCGCAATGGCGTCCACGCAGTCGAAGGCGAAGTTGAATTGATCGTCGTTTTTGAAGGAAATGCCGTTGAAAACGCCGTTTTCATCGTAGGTGGAGGTTACGAACTGATCGGCAACCGTGGCGGTTTCCTCTGCCTTTTCGGCCACTCTCGCCGCAACGTAGGGCGCCTCGGGATATTCCTCGCTCACCTGACCGTTCTGCGGATTGAGAACCACCGCGTGGAATTCGCAACCGCCCTCGCTTGCGGCGATCATGCCGTGGGGGATCAAGCTGTTATAGAAAATGGAATCACCCTCATGAAGCACGTCCACGTGGCTTCCGATCTGCACCTTCAGCGAGCCCTTCACGATCACGTCGAATTCCTGACCGTTGTGGGAGTTGAGCTTCATCGGCACGTTTTGCTCCTCGGGGATGTAAGGGAATTTCACGAGGAAGGGCTCGGCGAGCTTCTCCTTGAACTTGGGTGCGAGATTGTTGTATTCCACGCCGTGCTGCTTCAGGATCTTGAGGCCTTCGCCCTTGCGGGTGATGGCGAAGGAGGTGAGGGTGGTGCTGCTTCCCTCCAGAATGTCAACCACCTCAACGCCGCAGGCCTTTGCGCATTTATAAATGAAGGTGAAGCTGAAGTCGGTGTTTCCTTCCTCCAAAAGCGTGTAATCCTCAAGGGAAACGCCGGTGAGTCTTGCAAGCTCGGCAGGGGAGTAGCCCTTGGCCTCGCGTAGATCCCTAATTCTTCTTGCAACCTCTTTCAAGCTGTAATCCATTGCTGTGACCCCTTTCCTTTCTGTCCTTATGGTTCATGATTACGCATTTGAAAATCTGAATAAAACAAAAAACTCGTCTCAAAAGAAAACCCTTGAGACGAGCTATTCACCCGCGGTACCACTCAAATTACGGAATTCAATTCCGTCACTTTCCGGACTCCAACAAGCCCTTTGCTTTGACGCAGCAATACGGAAGGAGTCTACTGACAGGGGAATGCCCCGGGTTCGGTCCTTCGACTCAGAAGTGATAGATCATATGGAAGTCTCTGTTATTGTCTCGCACCGCCCGACAACTCTCTGGAAGCATTGCTTTCCGATCCTCTTCATCACAGTCTTTTTTGATATTCAAATTTTAAAAAATTATAGCACGGAAAACCGGATTTGTCAATACCTTTTTCAAAAAAAATGTTTTTTTGGCGCAGAACGACACGTTCCGCAGAGCATCAGCTCGGCTTGCACTTTACGATCGCCTCCGTAACGTTTGTCAGCACCGGCTCTCCCTTTTGATTGTAGGCATAGATGGAGATTTCGGCCAAACCGTTTTTGTCATTTCTCTTCGTCAATGCCGTGATGGTGGCCCTGCCCGATAAGCTGTCGTTGGCATAAACGGGCTTGAGCCATTCGATCCTGGTGGATTTTCCGGCCAAAAGCTCCTTGCCGAAGAAATCGACCTCCAGATACTTTGCCCACAGGGACATAAACGACATCATGCCGGGGGCGATCAGATCGCCGAAGGGGGTAGACCGAGCATATTCCTCATCGGTATGCAGCGGTATCGGATCGTAAACGCGGGCAAACTCCATCATTTTTTCTTTTTCGATGACGGTGGAATCAATGTCCACCGTCATTCCGATTTGAAGATCGTCAAAATACATTGCGCCTCCACAGATTGTGATCGTTATTTTTTCAATCCCAGCTTTTCAGCGGATTCCTCACGCATCTTGTATTTCAGGATCTTTCCGGCGGCGTTCATGGGGAATTCATTCACGAAGAGGAAGTATCTGGGCACCTTGTGCTTGGCAATGGATGCGGCACCGAAGGCCTTCATTTCCTTTTCATCGGCGGTTTCTCCCTTGTGCAGGATCACCCATGCACAGCATTCCTCGCCGTAGGTCTCGTCGGGCACGCCAACCACCTGAACGTCGCGGATCTTGGGATTTGTGAGGTAGAATTCCTCGATTTCGCGAGGATAGAGATTTTCTCCGCCGCGGATGATCATATCCTTGAGGCGGCCCGTCACCTTATAGTAGCCGTCGGGGGTTCTCATGCAGATGTCGCCCGAGTGGAGCCAGCCGTTGGCATCGATGGCCTGCGCCGTGGCCTCAGGCATTTTGTAGTAGCCCTTCATGATGTTGAAGCCGCGTGCCACGAACTCGCCGCTTTCGCCGTCGGGAAGCTCGTCGCCGGTTTCCGGATCAATGATCTTGCATTCCACGCCGGGGAAGGCACTGCCAACGGTTTCCACGCGATGGTCCAGATCCTCGTTCACCTCGCCCATGGTGCATCCGGGGGAGGCCTCGGTCTGGCCGTACACGGAGATGATCTCCCGCATATTCATTTCCTCGGATGCGCGGCGCATCAGATCGGCGGGGCAGTTTGCTCCTGCCATGATTCCGGTTCTCATATAGGAAAAGTCGGTCTTGGCAAAATCGGGATGATTGAACATAGCAATGAACATGGTGGGCACACCGTTGAAGCAGGTGATGCGCTCATCGTTCACGCAGGCAAGAGAGGATTTGGGCGAGAAATAGGGAATGGGGCAGAGCGTGCCGCCGTGAGTCATCATGGAGGTCATGGAAAGCACCATGCCGAAGCAATGGAACATGGGCACTTGGATCATCATGCGATCGGCCGTGGAGAGATCCATTCTGTCGCCGATGGTCTTTCCGTTGTTCACGATGTTGCGATGGGTGAGCATCACGCCCTTGGGGAAGCCGGTGGTTCCCGAGGTGTATTGCATATTGCAAACGTCGTCGGGCTTCACAAGGGAAGCGCGGCGGCGAACCTCCTCACGGGGCACGAGGGCAGAGCGGGAGAGCATTTGCTCCCAGGTGAGACAACCGTCCATGCCGAAGCCAACGGTCACAACGTTGCGCAGGAAGGGAAGATTCTTGGAATAGAGGGGATCGCCCGGATGGAGCGCCTTCAGCTCGGGACAGAGCTGCTCGATGATCTCCTTATAGTTGATATCCTTGCAATATTCCACCATCACGAGGGTGTGGGTGTCGGATTGCTTGAGCAGATATTCGATCTCGTGGATCTTATAGGCGGTGTTCACGGTAACCAACACGGCGCCGATCTTGGTGGTGGCCCAGAAGGTGATGAACCATTGGGGCACGTTGGTGGCCCAGATCGCCACGTGATCACCGGCCTTCACGCCCAAGGAAATGAGGGCGGCGGCGCATTCGTCCACGTCGCGGCGGAACTGCTCGTAGGTTCGGGTGTAGTCCAGCGTGGGGTACTTGAAGGCATACTGATCGGGATACCGTTCGGCCATGGTGTCCAGCACGTCGGCGAAGGTGGCCTCGATCACATCGTATTTTTTCCATACGAAGGTGCCGGTTTTCGCCCGATTATAGTATGCGTGATCAAAGGACTTTTTTTCACGTCCCAGCGCAGAAATGTAATTGGTAAAATGAGTCAACACGATGTCGGCATCGTTGATCTCCTCGTTCCATGCGGCGCAGATGAAGCCCTCGTAGTTGAGAGAGGAAAGGGCGTTGAGGAGCTTTTTCACGTCCAGATCGCCCTCGCCGATCAGAACGGTCTTGCCGTCCTTCATGTCTCCGAGACGAACGTAGCGGATGTAGGCGCCCAGATTTTTGATGGTCACCTCAGCGGTTTCGCCCGCATCGAAATAGGTGCCGCGAACGTTCCAGGAGGCTCCGATGGCGGCAGAGGCGAAGTGATTGATGATAGCGATCACGTTTTCGGTTCTCGCCAGACTGCCAACGGTTTCCAGCAGGATGCCAACTCCTGCTTGCTCCGCCCGCTTGATCGCCGCAGCCATTTTTTCATCCAGAAGCGCAAAGGAAACGGGGGCTTCTGCACGAACGATCACGTTTTCAATGCCTGCCGTGGCGGCCATATCCACATATTTTTGGATCAGCTCCGCTGTGGTTTCCGCATGCTCCACGGGATGGGGCATCCGAAGCGCGGAAACGGCCAGATTTCGGTTGACGAGCTTTCTTTTGGCATCGGCCATTTTGTCGCGTCTCAGAACGCTGTCGGAGTGAACGCTCCGTTCGCCAACGGCATCATAGATCTCAAAGCCCTCGAAGCCGTAGTCGTGAGCAATGCGGCAGGTGTCGAGAAAGGAGGCTCGGCTCACGTTTTTAGTGGAAAAAACGATTTTCATGCTGGATCATGCCTCCTCAAAAACGATCTTGTTGAGTGCGTTGATATAGGCGCGGATGCTGGCGGCGATGATATCGGTGGAGGTGCCGTTTCCGGAATAGAGCCTGCCGTTGTAGCGAAGCTTCACCAAGGCGGAGCCCAGAGCCTCCTTGCCCTCGGTGACCGACTGCACCTGATAATCGTCCAGCTCATAGTGATGGCCCACACATTGCTCGATGGCGCGGAAGGCGGAATCGATGGGGCCGTCGCCTGCGCTGACGCCGCAGATGCATTCATTGTTGTTCTTCAGAACGATCTGCGTCATTGCGCTGGAGATATTGCTGCTGGTGGTGGTGTAGGTTTCAAAATGATAGGTGGAGGGAGCCTGCATGGCGGAGCTTGCGATCAGAGCCTCCAGCTCCTTGGCTCCAACGGCACCCTTGCGCGCACAGACCTGCGACAGCGCCTTATAAACGTTTCCAATATCGGAATCCGAAAGCTCGTAGCCCAGAAGAGCGGCCGTGTCGGCCACCTGCGCCAGAGTGGAATCGGAATCCAGCAGGATCCGCTTCTGCTCGCTTTCAGAGGACTCGGTCTCATCGGCCTCATGGCGGATGCCTGCCTTCAGATCCTCGATGCTGGCGTGGATATTGGTGCTGTTCAGGCTGATTGCCGCGTCGAGCCGCGCGCCGCAGGCATTCATGGCGTCGGAGAGTGCCCCCGTCAGCAGAGCATCCTTGCCCGCCATGGCGCTCTTGAGTCCGTCGGCACCGCAGGCAATGGCGGAAAACGCGGATGCAACTGCCATGCTCACGCGATCGGACACTTGAACGTACACGGGAACGGACACGGTCGCCTTCACCTTTTGAGTGAGCTCGCCGATCTGATCGGGAGTGGATGCACCGGCGTTATCACAGATCGTGATGACGGATGCGCCCTTCGCCTCGGCCTCCCGCACGGCGGCGATCAGAAATTCCTCGTCGGCTCTGGTGGCATCCAGCGCGGAGAACTCCACGTCGGAGCAGAGAGCTTTTGCGGCGGCAACCAGCTCGCCGATCTTTTCCAGCATTTTGGATTGCTTCACGTGATAGGTGTATTCCATTTGAATGGTGGAAACGGGAAGCTCCACCTGCAGACGGGGAGCCTTGGCCTCGCGGATGCATTCCCATGCAACGGCAACGTCGTCGGCGGTGTAGCCAACGGGAATGGCCAGCGCGGCGCTCCGAACATTTTTCGCAATGGTCTTATAGATGATAGAATCCTCGCGCACGTTCTTCACGGGGGGCAGCTCGATGCAGTTTGCACCGAGACGGTCGGCGCAATTGGCAATAGCGGATTTCTCGCGGAACAGCAGGGAAACTGCGCGATCCTCCGAAAGCTTTTTGAGGGTGATGTCGGCTACGTTGATCTGTCTCATGATGGAATGCTCCTTTCAAGCTTGGAAATTCGGGACCGGTGATGCAACAAAAACACGCTTCCATCTCTTTGTTGCTTCAAAGAGACGAAAACGCCGATCCTCGTGTTTCCGCGGTACCACTCTTCTTCATCCCGATGCGGGATGCACCTTCGATGCTGACACATCTTGACTCTGTGACGGGAGCTCCCGTTTGCCACTACTCTGCAATTTCATGGCAACCGCTCAACGGTGAGTTCTGCAAAGCTCTTCCCATGCCTCGCACCGGCCGGCAATTCTCTGAAGGCGAATCCTTTTGCATACTATTCCGCATCATCGCGTTTATGATTTAGCATTATATCATATCTTCCTCTTTTTGTCAAGCGATTTTGTAAAAAAAATTCAACTTATCGCAGAAACGGTCTGCCCATGCGCGAATGATGCGGAAGGGGAGAGAATAAATGCATAAAATTTCAGAAACCCCCTTGACAGATGCGCATAAAGGTGGTATAATGCGAATATCAAATGCGGAGAGCAGAAACCAGTAGGCTGGAAAGAACCTGGAGAGAGCTGTCGGGCGGTGCGAGACAGAGGGGGCGTCCTTCTCGAATTCATTCTGTTAGCAGTGCGCTGAATCGGAGAGATCCGTAGTAGGATGCAACGGGAGTTCCCGTCATAGAACTATGGTATGTCAGTACCTGAAAAGGTCGCAACCGTGAGGTGGCGGCGAACTGAGGTGGTACCACGGGAAAGAATATTTCTCGTCCTCTGTGTTCTTGGGGCCTTGCCCTGTCGGAATGCGGAGGACGTTTTTGTTTTCTCACTCCGAGCCAAAATCGAGTGAAAAGCTCAGAATCAGAAAGGGTGTTTAACAATGGAACAGCAACGCTATTTCCAAAAGGAAATTGAAACCATGCCCCGTGAGGAGATGAAAAAGCTCCAATCGGAGAAGCTGATCAAGCAGGTCAGGCACGTTTATGAAAACGTTGCCTACTATCGGGATCTGATGGATCAGAAAGGCGTTCGACCGGAGGATATTCAGAGCATCGACGATCTCCACAAGCTTCCGTTCCTTTCCAAGGCCGATCTTCGCGACGCCTATCCCTACGGTCTGTTGGCGAAGCCGCTGGAGGATTGCGTTCGCATTCAGTCCACCTCCGGAACCACCGGCCGCCGCGTGGTTGCCTTCTACACGCAGAAGGATCTCGATCTTTGGGAGGATTGCTGCGCCCGCGCGATCGTTGCCGTTGGCGGCTCGAAGAAGGACGTTTGCCAGGTGGCCTACGGCTACGGCCTGTTCACCGGCGGCCCCGGCCTGAACGGCGGCTCCCATAAGGTTGGATGCCTCACGCTGCCGCTTTCCTCGGGCAACACCGAGCGCCAGATCCAGTTCATGATGGATCTGAATGCCACCATTCTTTGCTGCACCCCCTCCTACGCCGCCTATCTGGGCGAGAGCCTGAAGGAGCAGGGCTACCGGCCGGAGGATATGCCGCTGAAGGCAGGCATCTTCTGCGCTGAGCGGTGGACGGAGGAGATGCGCCAAAGCATCGAAAAATTGCTGGGCATCAAGGCCTACGATATCTACGGCCTCACCGAGACCACCGGCCCCGGCGTTGCCTTTGAATGCAGTGAGCAGAGCGGCATGCATATCAACGGGGATCATTTCTTTGCCGAGATCATTGATCCCGAAACGGGTGAGGTGCTTCCCGAGGGAAGCAAGGGTGAGCTGGTGTTCACCTCCTTGGATAAGGAGGCGTTCCCCCTGCTCCGCTATCGCACCCGCGACATTTGTGTGCTCTCCCGCAAGAAGTGCTCCTGCGGCCGCACGCTGATCAAGATGGCCAAGCCCATGGGCAGAACCGACGATATGCTGATCATCCGCGGCGTGAACGTGTTCCCCAGCCAGATCGAAACAGTGCTGCTCAAGGAGGGCTATGAGCCCAATTATCAGATCGTGGTGGACCGCGTGAAGAACAACGATACCTTCGACGTGAACGTGGAGATGACGGCAGAACGCTTCACGGATAAGGTGAGCGAGATCATGGCGATGGAAAAATCTCTTGCCAATGCGATCAAAACCATGCTGGGCATCAATCCGCTGGTGCATCTCGTTCCGCCCAAGAGCATTGCAAGAAGCGAGGGCAAGGCCGTTCGCGTGGTCGATAAGCGTAAGCTCATTTAAGAAAGGAGAGGCAGCTATGGCAATCAAGCAATTAACGGTGTTCGTTCAGAACAAAAAGGGAACGGTGGCATCGGTTACCGAGGCACTTTCCGATTGTGGAGTGAACCTGAGAGCACTTTCCATTGCGGAAACGCAGGATTTCGGAATCCTGCGCCTGATCGTGAATGATCCGGAGACCGCTGAGGCCGTGCTTGCGAAAAAGGGCTATCTGATCAAGGTGATCGACGTGGTGGGCGTGAAGATCGGGGATGCTCCCGGCAAGCTCACCGAGGCTCTTTCCGTGCTGGATCGGGAGGATATCAACGTGGAATATATGTATGCCTTCATGGCGCGCACCGAGCGGCATGCCTACGTGGTGCTGCGAGTGGAGGACAATGCAGTGGCTGAGGCTGCCTTGACGGCCGCAGGCTTCAGAATGATCTCCGAGGACGATATTAAAAAGCTCTGATCACGGCTTGATCGGGAGGCGAACCGCAAAAAAAGCGGCCGCCTCCCGAAAATTTTTTTGAAAACCTCTTGACAAATACATCGCAGTGCGATATAATATAACCACGATATATCGCAGTGCGATAGTTCAAGGAGGAGCGAATGGATCAGCATATTAAAAAGGTGTATATGCCTATGACCGAAACCGCCTTCTATATTTTGTTTTGCCTGCAGAAGCCCAATCACGGATATGGGATCGTTCAGCTGGTGGAGAAAATGTCGGAGGGAACGATCAAGCTGGCGCCGGGCACGATGTATGGCAGTCTTTCCAAAATGGAAAAGGACGGAGTGATCCGCTTCGTCAGAGAAGAGGAAAAGCGAAAGATCTATGAGATCACCTCGCTCGGCAAGGAGATTCTGACCATTGAGATGGAACGGATCAAGCGGCTTTATCAGATCACACAGGAGGAGCTTTAAGATGAAAACCAAAAAGGAATTGAAATATTTCAGTATATTTCATCATGAGAAGGAGCAGGACTATCTGAGAGAGATGCATCGCCACGGTTGGAAATTTGTGAAGGTCAGCGGATTGGGCGTATTCCATTTTGAGGAATGTGAGCCGCAGGACGTGGTCTACCAGCTGGACTATAATCAGGAGGGGATCTCCCACAGAGAGGAATACGTTCAGATGTTCCGCGATTGCGGATGGGAATACATACAGGACTACGTTGGCTACAGCTATTTCCGCAAGCCCGCATCGGAAATGAACGGCGAGGAGGAGATCTTTTGCGACGATGCCTCCCGCAGAGCCATGATGGCGCGCGTGTTCAAGGGAAGAATGCTTCCCTTGGTGTTGTTGTTCACGGCCTGCCTTCTGCCGCAATTTGTCATCAATCTCGGCAATCAAAATTATGGGATCGCGATCCTGCTTGGAGCGATCATGGGGCTTTATCTCGGCTGCTTTGCGGCGTTCGGAATTCAATATGCAAGGTATCGCTCCGGATCCAAGGATTAATCGGAGCAAAGCACGTGCCGCGCCCGAGAGGCGCGGCACGTGCTTTTTGAGAAAACATTTAAAGAAAAGGTTAAATGACTATTGACAATCGGGCGAAAATGTGATATGCTATATTTAACCGATTGGTTAAATGAAGGAGGAAGAGATGGGGATTCAGAATACGATGAAGGCCCTTTCCGATCCGATCCGTCGCGGGATTCTTGAGAGCCTGCGGGCGGGCCGCCTTTCCGCGGGAGAGATCGTAAACCGTTTTTCCGTGAGCGGGGCGGCCGTTTCCAAGCATCTTTCCATTCTGAAGGATGCGGATCTGATTCGGGATACGCGAGAAGGGAAGTATATTTTCTATGAATTGAACACCTCCGTTCTGGAGGAGGTCATGCTGTGGCTGAGTGGCCTGAAGGGAGAAAAACATGATTAAGAAGCATTTAAAGACGATGGTGATCACATCCTTGGTAACGCTTTTGCCCATTCTTCCGGGGCTCGTGCTTTGGAGTCGATTGCCGCAGGAGCTTCCGACGCATTGGAATCTCAGCGGAGAGGTGGATCGCAGTGCAGGAAAAGCTATGGTGGTGCTGGGTATGCCCTTGATGCTTTTGGCGCTTCAATGGCTGCTCTGCTTCCTGCTTTCCGTTGATCCGAAGCGAAGGAATCATTCGGAAAAGCTGCAGGCGCTGTCGCTCTGGATCGTTCCGGTGCTTTGCAACGTGGTGCTTGCCGTTTGCTACGCCACGGCCATGGGGCACGAGGTGATGGTGAACGTGCTGGTTCCCATGCTCATAGGATTGCTGTTTGTGCTGATCGGAAATTATCTTCCAAAATGCAAGCAGAACTATACGATCGGCTTCAAGATCCCCTGGACGCTCAATAGCGAGGAAAACTGGAATCGAACGCACCGTGTTGCCGGATGGACAATGGTCGTCGGCGGCATAACGGTGATGCTGATCGGATGCACGGGGCTTCTGTGGGCCATCCTTCCCGTGATGCTTGCCATGCTGCTGGTGCCGCTGTGCTATTCCTATTGCCTGTACAAAAAAGGGATCTGAGCGATCCTAAACAAG
>JAZRCQ010000293.1:0-5644 GCA_045659845.1 Eubacteriales bacterium | reverse complement strand
CACTTGAAAAGCGATGTCAGTTCGTTGCTTAATTTTTTATATTTTCTACCTTAGGACTCTTTTTTGTGCTGTCCGTACAATTTGGGGCAGTTCAAAGGTGCCTCTCTTCCTTTTTGGATACAGTTTACCGATCCGAGCTTCTCAAATGCAAAGCTGCGCCTGAGGCACTCATCGATTATTTTGTGTGTCAGTTTGCTTTGGCGTAGAAAATATAAGATCCTTTTTCTACGGTTTTGCATTTTCCGTCGATAACGATCTGTGATTTCGTCGGAACAGTGATCTCATATCTGATCTCACCTGTTTTGGTATATATCCATTTGGAACAGATCTCGCCGTTTTTTGTCATCAGCGCGGCTTCAAACCATTGCAAACGCTTATCGGGATGCGGTGTGATAACGGGCGCTTCAAATCCAACCGATGTATTTGACTGCCCTATACCGGCCGCCACCTCGTAAAGCCAATCCGCGACAGCTCCGTAGGCATAATGATTAAAGGAATTCATGCGGGCCGACCACATATTGCCTTCCTTATTTATTCCGTCCCAATGCTCCCACATGGTCGTCGCACCCAAATTTACGGAATACAGCCAGGATGGGAAGTTATCCTGAAGTAACAACGTGTAGGCAAGATCGGTTCTTCCGCCTTCGCTGAGAGCGTGAAGAACGTGGGGCGTTCCGACGAACCCTGTTGACATTCTATCCCCGTTTTCACGGATCTTTCTCACGAGAAGCTTCATCGTTTCCTCAGGATCGGGCGTCAGATGGAATCGAAGAGCTATTATGCATTCGGTTTGCGTGTTATATTCGGGAAAGTCATTTTGGAAGCGCCCAACTATTTTCTTGTGAAGCGAGCGATAATGGGAGCTGTCTCTGCCCAATACGTCAAGCGCATCCGCAAGAATTTCCGTGTCATATGCATAAAATGCCGCCTGCAGGAAATCGGGATCGGTTGCGCCGCTATACGTAGTGGAAACGAATTCTGCCCCGCGATCCTTGTCCAAAGAGTCGGTAGCCAGCCAATCTCCAAACTGACGGAGATTTTTGCCTCCGCGCCAGGTATAAGGAAGCTCACTTTCTCTGCCGAGCATATCAACGTGAGATATCATCATATCGATCATTTCTTCAAGCAGAGCTTTGTCCCCGTAGATGCGGTAAACAGCCCAAGGGATTATCACCGCAGCATCCGACCAAGCAGCAGCTATCTTAGTATTGCGAGGATTTCCCGGAATAGTGAATCCGACCGCTCCGGCCTGCTTTTGATGATCCTTCATATCTCTGAGCCACTTTCTGAAAAAGCGGAAGGAATCAAAATTATAGCAAGCGGTTTTGCAAAAGACCTGCGCATCCCCCGTCCATCCCAATCGCTCATCTCTTTGAGGGCAATCAGTGGGAACGTCAAGGAAATTGGAGCGCTGGCCCCAAAATGCGTTAGAAAACAGTTGGTTCAGCTCCGCGCTTGAGCTTGACAAGCGTCCCGTTTGCTTCAGATCGGAGTAAACCGCAATCGCCGTGAAGGTGTCCTCGTTCAAGGTCGCCGATTCGGGAAAGCTATCTATGCGGATATATCGGAATCCGAAAAACGTGCAACGGGGCTTGTAGGTCTGCAAGCCATCTTTACAGGTGTATACGTATTGACATTTTGCGGTTCTGTAATTCTCGGTATAAAAATTACCGTCCTTATCTAAAACCTCGGCAAAAGAAAGACTGATAACCTCTCCCGCCTTGGCATTTACGGTAAGCTCGGGATATCCCGCCATGTTTTGACCGAAATCAACCACTGTCTCGCCTTTAGGAGTCTTAAATATCCTCAAAGAGCAAAGGCGCTCCCGCTCCACCACCAATTCTCCATCCTGAGGGATCAGTTGGCTTTTCTCGCCTTCCTCGTTGACCTGAACGGGCTTCAGGTTGCCTATCTCCTTGGTTGCATCGTATATCTCGCCGTCATACCACTCCGAGAACACCAAGGGGCCGTCTCCCGAAAGCCACTCCGAATCGGTTCCGTACACCGCGCAAGTGCCATCTGCATACTCGATCGTGATTTCAGCAATGATCTCAGCAGACCATTTTCTTCGTGAATACCAACCGCTGCCAACGTGAACCTCCAAAGAGTTTTCCCCGTCTATTATCATATCCGTGATGTCATACACCTGATATTGATGTCTGGTTTGATATTCAGTATATCCCGGAGCCAATATGAAATTTCCTATTCGATGTCCGTTCATTTCCGAATAATACACTCCTTTGGCGGTGATAGCCAAGGTCGCTTTCTTCGGAAGCGCACCGAAAAATCGTTTCACAAACACCGGGCATTGTCCCGCTGTGGTTATATCGGCGGCGCGTATCCACTTGTGGTCAGTAATCATTGCTTTGCTTTCTCCTTATGGTCATGTTAATACTGTTCGTTAAAGCGAGTAATATATTGCTCGTCCTGACGAAATATATTATACAGCTTTTTAAAGTTTTGTCAATAGCTTAATCCATATAAAAAGTTAACCGATGGGAGTCAGATCCCCGATCGGCGTTGTTTATTCTCCGCTCCCGATCCGCTCGCGTCAGAAGCATCACGTGATCTGTGCGAATTTTGCAAAGCATTTGATGGCTTTGCACCATCATCCCGCATGGTTGTGTCAACTCGATTTCAGCTCCTTGCCGCCTCCTAAAAAGGGCTTGATTTTTCCCCGCGAGCATGATATAATGAGAGTATGCACAGTATCACAATACAAAGCGGAGCCTGCTCCGCCTCGGAGGGCATATGAAAACCGAAAAAAATATTCTGATCGCCTTTCTTCTGAATCTCTTCTTTTCCGCCTTTGAGCTGATCGGCGGCATTTTCACGGGAAGCGTGGCCATTCTTTCGGACGCGGTTCACGATCTTGGCGACGCCGCCAGCATCGGCATTTCCTTCTTTCTGGAAAAGAAAAGCAAAAAGGTTCCCGACTCCACCCACACCTACGGCTACGCGCGCTATTCCGTGATCGGAAGCACCGTCACCACGCTGATCCTGCTGTTCGGCTCTGCCATGGTGATCTATCACGCCGTTTTGCGGCTTCTCTCCCCCATTGAGATCCACTACAACGGCATGATCCTCCTCGCCGTGATCGGCGTTGCCGTGAATTTTGCCGCCGCTTTCCTCACGCGCGAGGGCGATTCCCTCAACCAGAAGGCAGTGAATCTGCATATGCTGGAGGATACGCTGGGCTGGGCCGTGGTTTTGATCGGCGCTTTGGTGATGCGCTTCACCAATTTCCGCGTGATCGATCCCATCCTCTCCATCGGCGTGGCAATCTTTATCCTCGTGAACGCCGTCCGCAACCTGCGAGAGGCGCTGGATCTTTTTCTGGAGAAGATCCCCCACGGCGTGGACGTTGACGAGCTCCGCGAGCATCTTCTGAGGGTGGACGGTGTGATCGACGTGCATCACATCCACGTTTGGAGCTTGGACGGCCACAGCCATTGCGCCACGCTGCACGTGGTGACGGCTGCCGACCCTCATCACATCAAGGAGGCCGTTCGGGAGGAGCTGGCAGAGCACGGGATCGGGCACGCCACGCTGGAGCTGGAGGCCGAGGGCGAGCATTGCCACGAGATGCACTGCCATCCCACCGTCTCACACGGAGACGCGCACCATCATCACCATCATCACCACCATCACCACTGACCTGAAGCGTATCGTTTTTTTAAAAAGGCACTCGCATTCCCATGCGAGTGCCTGAATTTATTCAACGACCTGAACCAGCTCATCCATGCTCTTCCGCTTCTTCGCGCGGAGCTTATCGTCGGCGGCGGCGTAGCCGAGGGTGATCACCAAGCGAACGGCACCGTCCAGACCGCAGATCCCGCGGATCTCCCGATCGTCCAGCCAACCGAGAATGCAGGTGGAAAGTCCTTGTGCCGTTGCCTCTGCGGTGAGATATGCGGCGAGAATGCCAATATCCATAGAGCGATAATCGTTGCCCTTCAGCTTTGCCCCCATGGCAGCCGTGGCAACGTATGGCATTTCCGAAAGCACCAGCAGGATCGGCACATCCTCGGCGAATCGATTCAAGCCCATGCCCTGCACGGCACGCGCCACCTTCTGCGCCGCTTCTCCCTTGCACACCGTGATGCGGTAGGGCTGACCGTTGCAGGCCGACGGAGCCAGACGCGCCGTTTCCAGGATCCGCTCCAGCTTTTCCTGCTCCACCTCGCGGGAGGCATCGTATTTGCGGCAGGATTGCCGCGCGTTTGCGATCTCTGTAAAATTCATAATCCCCTCCTGAAGGCTTGGATAAAGTTATTATATCAATGGTTCTTTTCTTTTGGTAAAAGAGCTGTGGTTTCTTCTTTTCTTCGATTTTCGTCAAATGCCTTGTCGGATCGATAGCGTTTTTCGCCGCCTTGCCTCTCGCAGACGATCCCTCCGCGTGCAAAAACGGTTCGCAGCTTGATTCATTCAGGATTTGCGACGGCGTCTGATCAAAACGATCGCCACAGCACCCGCGGCAAGGACCACAGCGGAAGAAGCCACGGCAATGATCACGTAGTCCCCTCCGCGGCGAGGCGTTGTTTTGTCATCCGGCTCGACATCTTCTGCGGGAGGCTCCTCATCAAGGGGAGCAGAGAACGTCAGCTCCACAGGCTCGCTGTATACCCGATAGGAGCAGCCGCCCGTTGAACGCTCGGCAAACCAAACCAGCGTAACAGTGCCCGCTTCATTGAGAACGGGAGCCCCTTCCACTTCGGTCAGATGAGGGCCGCTCAGCTGGATCCAGCCGCATTCAAGCTCCTCGCTTCCCGCCGTGGTCAAAACCTTTCTGATCAAATCGGGAGCGCATCCAATCTCCAAGGTCTCATCCGAGGCTTCAATGGCATAGTGATAGTCGGCAGAAAGATCAATGCGATCGGTAAGAAATCCCACTGCGCCCGAATCGGTCAGAGCCAGACTGTTCATCTTGTCCTGTCCGTTTGTGATGGAGTGACTGTTCACAAATCCACGTGCAGAGGCCTGATAATAGAAGGACTCACTGCCCCAAAGGCTTCCCTGATCGGAATAAGGATAGAACAGAGCCTGATAGTTGTAGGCTGCAAGACCTCTGCGCATAGCGGCAACTCCCTCGGCGATCGTGCCCTGCCCCACCAAAATGGAGGCGTCACCGGAGGTGAAGATCATGCCATCGGCTACCACGGGACTGTTCACAAGCCCATAGGCGGTGCCGCTCGTTTTCTGATCGGTGTTGGAATGATAATCCTCCCGAGAGGCATAGGAAATAAAGAACACGATCCGATCCCGACACTGATATTTTTCCACCAGATGGCTAAAGGCCGCCACGGCGGCATCATTTTTGGCGTTGATATGACAGTAGATCACGATGTCCAGCTTGATAGCAAGCTCCAAAGCCTCCTCCAAGGTGGGAACCTCGGTCTCCTTCCCCGCGATCTCGTCCACCTTCAGGCTTTTGATCTGCGCCAGAGTAAGCGACGAGCCCGCTCCTGTGCCATTGGTGGTGCGGTCAAGGTCGGCATCATGCATCAGATAGAGATATCCGTCCTTGGTCATGCGCACATCGATCTCAATGGCATCGGCACCAAATTCCTTGACAGCCGCTTCGTAGCCTATCAAGGTGTTTTCGGGATAGCCCACCGCCTTGTTTGCTCCTCGATGCGCT
>JAZRCQ010000292.1:0-12812 GCA_045659845.1 Eubacteriales bacterium | reverse complement strand
ATGAGCAAGTCGGATGAAAACACCAATGCGGTGGTTTATATTCTGGATGATCGCGACACCGTGATCCGCAAGTTCAAGAGAGCCGTCACCGATTCGGGCTCCGAGATCCGCTATGCCGAGGATAAGCCCGGCGTGAGCAATCTGATGACCATCTATTCCTGCTTCACGGGGAAAACGATGGAAGAGATCGAGCGGGAATTCGATGGCGTTGGCTACGGAGATTTCAAGCTGGCTGTTGGAGAGGTCACGGCCGATGCGCTCACTCCCGTGCAGGAGCGCTTCCATCAGTATCTGAACGACAAGGCAGGCCTGGAGGCTCTGATGAAGAAGGGCGCGGAGGAGGCATCGTGGTATGCTCGCCGCACGCTGGCCAAGGTGCAGAAGAAGCTCGGCTTTGTTCAGATCCGCTAATTCAATCGAAGCGCTTGCGCGGCCTCCCAAGAGAGGCCGCGCGGCTTTTTGGGGGGAATTCGGGCAAAACAGTTGATTTTGCTTCGGAAGTGTGGTATAATAAAGCCATCAAAAATGCTGAAAGGAGGTACCGCTCATGAAAATGAAATGGATCGCGCTGTTGCTCGCGCTTTTGTTCTGCCTTGGTGGGCTTGCCTCCTGCATCGTGATCCTGCCGCCGGAGGGAGAACCCCAAGCAGTTGGCACCGTTGAATCGGAAACGGAGCCGACGCGCTCCATGCCATCGGTGCTTTCCTTCACGCTCTCAGAGGAAACGGTGGCGGAATTCGAGGCGGCTTTGCAGAGCTTGCGCCGCGTTTTTCTGGATTCGCAGACGTCCGACGAGGAGCGTGAGCAGGCTTTAACGGCCGCAGAGGATCTGCAGGGCTTTATCGTGGGGCAAACGCAGGTGGCGGAGATCCTTTTCTATTGCAATGTGGAGGACGCGTCGCTTTCTGAGCAATATACGTGGGCGATGGAGGTCTACACGGAAACCTATGAGGATCTGATGACCTTCAGCCGCGAGCTTTACCTTTCGGAATCGACGGGGAAGACACTGTATTTTGAGGACTGGACGGAGGAAGAGATCCGGGCGATGCTGGGCTACTCCGAGGAGCAGACCGAGCTGGAGCAAACGATCTCCCGCCTTTTGGTGGACTACGAGCAGCTGAGCGAGGAGGAGTTTCACGCGAGGGCGCCCGAGATCTATCTGGAGCTGATCCCGCTTCGCAACCGATTGGCGCAGCTCAACGGCTACGACACCTATTGGGATTACGCCACCGAGGTGGTCTACGGCAGAGACTACGGTCGGGCCGAGTTGGAGCAAATGCGAACCTACGTCAAGCGCTATCTGGTTCCTCTGTGCGACGATGCGCTGAAGAGCTTTCAGGCGAAATATGCCGTTCTGTCCGCCGATCAGCAGGAGCTGATGTGGAATATCATCTCGGAGGACTACGATAGCTTTGGCACCGATTATGTCAGCGCATACGTTGGCGTGTTTTCCGAGGAGGCTCGTGCCGAGATGCTTTCCATGCTGGACGGTGAGCGCTCGATCTTCACCGACGCCGATTCGGCTATGAGCGGAGCCTTCACAGCCTATCTTTACGGCGCGGAGATCCCCTTCTGTTATTTCGGGCCGGGATATCAGGGAAGCTACACGGTGGTCCATGAGCTGGGACACTATTATTCCATGCTCTGCAACGGCGGCATGGCTTCTCAATACGATCTTTCCGAGATCCACTCTCAGGGAAATGAGATCCTGTTCAATGCATTTCTGGCAGAGGCGATCGATCCCGCCGTTTCCGAGGCGCTGGACGCTTACCAGCTCTTCGATGGGCTTTCCGTGATCGTGGTGGGCATGATCCTGGATGAATTTGAGGCAAGCTGCTATGCGGGAGGCGTTTCCTCCGCGGCGGAGCTGGATCGCATTCTGTCCGAGGTGGCGCAGGACTACGGCGGCTTAGACTATATCGGCTCTCATCTCACCGATATGAGAAGCTATTGGAAATATGCGGCGGTGGATTCCTCGGTGTACTACGTGAGCTATTCGGTTTCCATGCTGTCGGCGCTCCAGCTTCGGGGCGTGGCAGACCGATCGATGGAGGCAGGGATCGAGGCCTATCTCAGGCTTTCGGATTTCTCGGATCTGGAGGAGGAGCCCTCGCTCTTTGCGCTTCTGGAATTGGCGGGATTAAAAGCGCCAACGGAGGAATCGCTCTACGTTCTCTATGCAAGCATGATAAAGGATTGATGATATGTATCCAAATGAAATTATTTTTGGCATGGGACTCTATGAGATCCTGATGGTGGCGGGCTTCCTTTGCGCGCTGCTCTATTTCCGATTTTTTGCCGACCGCATCGGCTTCGGCGCAAAAATGCAAAATCTGGTGATCCTCTGCGCGTTGGCGGCGCTGGTTGGCGGCTATCTTTCCGCCGTGCTGATGCAAGCGCTCTACAACGGGCTGGAGGACGGCGTTTTTGAGGTGACGGGTACCACGGGAGCCACCTTCTATGGCGGTCTGATCGGCGGTGCGGCTGTGTTTCTTGTGATCTATTTTTCGGTTGGCGTCTTCCGCCTGAAAAAGAAGGAGGCGGTTCGGAATTTCCTGCCGCTTTCCGACATCGCGGCAGGGAGCATTGCCGTGGCCCACGCGCTGGGACGTCTCGGATGCCTCTTTGCCGGCTGCTGTCATGGCGCGGTGACCGACAAATGGTATGGCATCTACCATCATTATCTCGGAGCCAAGGCCGTTCCCGTGCAGCTCTATGAGGCCGTGTTCCTGCTGGCGCTCTTCGGCTATCTCACGTGGAGAATGGCGAAGGGAAGGGCAAATGGGCAGAATCTTGCCGTCTATCTTTCGGCCTACGCCGTTTGGCGCTTCTTCATTGAATATTTGCGCGGCGACGATCGGGGAGCGACCTTCCTCGCTTTCCTTTCGCCCTCTCAGCTAACGGCCGTTCTGCTCTTCCTTTTGGGAGTGGGGATCCTTCTTCTGCGCCGCTTCTCTGCGGCGGGAAAGGAACGAGAGGATGAAGCGTGACACTCTTTGCCGCATCGGTGCGGGGATCACGGCGGCGCTCTTCGTGGCCTTTTGGCTATGGGATCCGCAGTTTTCGGCCGACGAAACGGCGCAATTTCTGGCAAAATCATCGGTTTCCCGTCTGCTGGGTAGCGTGGTGTTCGTTTTCGTGCTGCTCTATCTCGGCTATCGGGTGCTGCATCGCCCGCGCTGGCGGCATTTTGGAACGGTATTTCCTGCCCTGCTGATCGCGGTAAATAATTTTCCCATCATTGGCTTGATCCGCGGCTGGGTGTGGGTGGAGCGTTGGGAGCTTTTGTGGCTCTTTTTGGTGGACGCCTTGCTCATAGGCTTGTTTGAGGAAATGGCCTTCCGCGGAGTACTTCTTCCCGTGCTGCTGGAAAAGCGACGGGGAAGCAAGCGGCAGATCTTTTTCACCACGGTGGTATCCTCGGCGGTGTTCGGGCTGGTGCATCTTGTGAATCTCGCAGAGGGAGCAGGCATTGGCGGCACGGTTTTGCAGGTTGGATATTCCTTCCTGATCGGCGGTATGTGCGCCATTGTATTCCTGAAAACGGGGAATCTGATCTATTGTGTGCTTTTGCACGGCATCTATGACGTTGGCGGCGGCCTGATCTCCATGATCGGCGGCGGGTCACTTTGGGATACGCCAACGGTGATCCTCACGGTGATCGTTTCCGTGGTGGTGATCCTTTGGATGCTTCGGATCCTGCAAACCGTTACCACAGAGGACGTGGATAGACTATATCACAAAAAAGGAGAAACAACATGAACACGATCAAGATCGAAAAGGGAAATGCTTTAATGGTGGCTCACCGCGGCGTGAGCGGGCTGGAGACCGAAAACACCAATGCAGCCTTTATTGCGGCAGGAAACCGCACCTACTGGGGCGTGGAGACCGACGTGCATCCAACGGCCGACGGCAAGATGGTGCTGATTCACGATAAGACCACCAAGCGAGTGAGCGAGGTGGAGGTGAACGTGGAGGAATCCCGCGCAGAGGATCTGCATTCCGTTCAGCTTTGGGACGTTTATGCCGACAAGGCACCCAGAAGCGATCTGCGCTTGCCCTTCCTGAACGAATACGTTCGCATCTGCAAGAAATATGAGAAGGTGTGCGTGCTGGAGCTGAAGGATCAGTTCTCCGAGGAGGACGTGGTTCGCCTTCTGGAGGTGGTTCGCGCCGAGGATTACGCCGAGGGTATGGTTTATATCACCTTCCACGCGCAGAACCTTGTGTATCTGCGCCGTCATGAGCCCGACTGCACCGTGCAGTATCTGTCCTCCAAGATGACGGACGAGGTGCTGGCGCTTGCCAAGGAAAACGGCTACGATCTGGACATCCGCTGGGATGCGATCACCGAGGATTGGGTGAAGCAGATCAAAGCGGCAGGGATCAAGCTCAACGTCTGGACGGTGGACGACAAGGAGCTGGCCGAAAAGCTGATCTCCTGGGGCGTGGATATCATCACCACCAACATTCTCGAATAAAAGGGGCTTTTGCTTCAAGAGCTTTTCCGGTTTCGCGGAATCAAGCTTAAGTCCTTACATTGAAAGCCGCTTTTCGAAACGAAAAGCGGCTTTTTTAATGATCCTTCGGATCCTGCAAGTCTATCATTGCAGATTTGCGGGGAATATATTTTTCAACGGTTCTTTGGTAAATTGCCGAAAATGGTTATCGGACGTTGCATCCGAGCCATGATGGACAATTGCAAAACAGGACACGTGGAACCTGTTCAACTTGTTTGATTCCGAAAATGACATTTTTCCATATCCAACAAACTATTTTCCATTGTATAACGCTGGTGACTATGGTACAATGGTGATGAAATCAGTTATCTGATCAATAAATAAATAAAATTGTATGTAAAATTGACTATTATATGTCGGTGAACGGTTTCTTTTTTTGTGCTGAGTGTGGGGATAGATGCCTTCGCTCATATCATTCGAAATATCTTACAGATGTCCACCGATGCGCCGTAGAATAGAAAAAAAGGAGCTTTTATGAGAAAAAAGAACAGATGTGTCGGGCTGTTAAGCAGGGTTTTGTTGTTCGCGTTGATTTTGTGCCTGGGGGCCTGCGGCAACGGGGGAGATGAAGCGGCGACCACGCAAGAGAATGAAACCGAGGCGCGGCTTCCTCTTGTTTCCGGGAGGGAGGCAAATTACGTGCTGGTGCGCCCGCAGAATGCGGATAGCGCGCTCATTTCCATGGTTGAGAAGATCTATCGCGCCGTTCGATCGCAGTCCGGAGCGGATCTCTACTTATTTGACGACTACATTCGAAACGGAGAACAGCCTCCCGCAAGGCCGGAGCTGCTGATCGGCTACACCAATCGTCCCGAAAGCGTTGCGGCGTTGAATGCGATCGGCTACTGCGAATGGACGGTTCGTCGGATTGGCGACAAAATCGTTGTTGCGGCGCACACACAGAAGCTTTTGGAGCAGGCGGTGAACGTGCTTGTGACAGAGCTGCTGGTCAAGGATGAGGATGGCAATCTCACCCTGAAGGAGGAGCGCACCGTTCGCGATGAGAGTCAGTTTGAATTTTTCTTCTCGCAGAACCCCATTGAGAGCTATCGCATCGTTTATCCGAATGGCAAGGCGGACTTGAAGACCTATGCCGAGCAGATGGCGGCGATTCTGAAGGAACGGGCCGGAATTGAGATGGACGTGGTGAGCGATCTTTCGCCTGCCGCGGAGTACGAGATCTTATTGGGAGTTACAAACCGAAGGGCGTTTGAAGGCTGTTATACGGGAGCGGCCGCCCCCGACAGTCTGCACTATTTGATCCGCGCGGCAGGGAACAATATTCTGGTGGTTGGAACAACCGATCTCACGGCATCCGTTGCGTGCGAGCGTTTCATTGCCGATTACATGGAGAATCCCTATTCCAATCAGTTCAATCTCCCCGATGGCCTGAATCAGATGTGTGTGGCGCATGAAGCCGATCCTCACAGTGTCCGTGCGGAGGGAGTGGATCTCCGAGTGATGTCTTATAACATTCTTTCAAAAAATCTTTCTCCCGATAAGCTTGATCTTTCCGATCGCAGGCAGCACGTTTTCACCACCATCCTGAATTATATGCCGGATGTCGTTGGTGTTCAGGAGGTCTCGGAGCGCGGTTGGCCTATGATCGAGCAGGATCTCGGCAGATGGTACTCCTGCGTGGATCATGTGACCACCAATGGGGAATACAGCTACACCGGCATGATCTACAACCGTCAAACCGTTCGGTTGATCGAAAGCAAGAACGTTAATTATTCTACCGGAAACAAGCGGATCCGCATCTTCACGTGGGCACGCTTCGAGCATCTTGCCACGGGAAAGGAGTTCATTGCCGTTAGCACCCATTGGGACGTGCAATACGTGAATCGTCCGGGACACGCGCAGGAAATGACCGAGCTGGTGAATTGGCTTCGAACGGAATACGGCTTGCCCATTGTTTGCACCGGTGACTTCAATTCGGGAGAAAAGGACAGCTATTTCAACACGTTTCTGGATGCTACGGGACAAACGGATGCCCGTCATGCCGCCAAGCTCGTGGGCTATGAGTCGGGTGATTCGATGATCGACCACGTCACCTCCACTTCCAAGCTGGAGACGATTTTCTACAAGCTTTTGGATACTCCGTGGACGAGATACGCCTCCGACCATAATCCCGTTTACGCTGATTTTAAATTTCAATGAGCCTCGATGGAGAAAGGATTCAACATGATGCCTCTCAATGAACAGGATCGCATTGCAAGAAAGGAAGGAACCGAGCTTCGGATCCTCACGTGGAATATTCTTTCTGAGGAGCTGACCCCCGACGCTCCTCAGATTGAGAAACGGATCGATGGAATTTGCGCATACATCCTTCGCTACCTGCCTGATGCGGCGGGAATACAGGAGATTTCCGAGAGCGCATATGCGATGCTTGCCGAACGGATCGGCGACGTTTACGAATTTGTGAATCTGCGCACCAAAGCGGATGATCACAATTTCACGGGAGTTGCCTACAATAAGCGGAAATATCGATTGCTGGAGAGCGACGTTGTCAATTATGAAATCGGAAATCCGAGGATCCGGCTGATGAACATTCTTCATCTGGAGGAATTGGAGGGGGATCGCCGATTCGTCCTTTTAAGCACACACTGGGATCGTCAGGCATTCAAGCGCACGCCTCACGCCGAGCAGATGGCAGAGAAGGTGCTGGAGCTGGAGCGGCTTCACGGTGTTCCCGTGATCTGCGTTGGAGACTACAATGCGCGCGAAAGCACGGCGGCATACCGCATTTTCATGAGAAAATCCGGGCAGGTGGATGCCAAGCAGATTTGCGCGGAGGCGGTGAATCTTTGCTTCACGGGGCACGAGGTCGGAAGCACACAGCCGCTTTATGAGGGAGAGGAGTCCATCGATCACGTCACACTCACCAAGGGCGTGTGCGTGCTGCATTATGAGGCCGTGATCAACGAGGAGGTGGCACAGCTCAGCGACCATTTCCCCGTGTACGTTGATCTGAAGCTTTGAATGGAAAATAACGTAGAAGGAGAACAACATGAAAGCATCTAAAACAGTTCTTTTGATCCTGCTTTCGGCGATCCTGCTCCTGAGCCTTGCAGGCTGTGGGGATCGGGGGCAGCATCCTGTGGAAACGGGAGGCTCTGACGCCGATGGAAGCGTGACCGACAAGTATCAGGCCGATAATCTTCCGGACGATCTGGATTTCGACGGTCAGCCCTTTCGCGTTTTTACGTGGACTGAGGCTAAGGAGGACGATTGGCAGTCCACTGCCAGCGGCGATATGATCCCGCACGCGGTTTATACCGGCCGTGAGTCTGTGGCGGAGCGTTTGGATATTGTGTTCGATGTGGTGGATCAGGTTGGAAACTGGGATAACCGCGATATTTTCACGTCGAATCTGCAGGCGTATCTCCTGGCGAACTACCGGATCGATCTGGTGGATCAGTACACTCCTGCGGCGGCGATCGGCGCGATGAAGGGGCTTTATGCCAATCTCAATAATATTTCTTATCTGGATTTCAATCAACCCTGGTGGCCCGGCAACATTCAGAATTCTTGCGCGATCGGCGAGAACGTTTATTTCTGTTCCGGCGATATCACCATGACCAATATCAATAACATGGGCTCTCTTTTCGTGAATCTTGATCTTTGGAAGAGCTATGGAATTGAGGACGACATTTATCAGCTGGTTCGCGATCGCAAATGGACCATGGAAAAGCTGCAGGAGGTTGCGCTGGGAAGGGTGGCGGACGAGGGCGACCGCTTTGGATTGTTTATCTGTTGGCGCTCTGCCTACGATAATCTCTTCTATGGCGCCGGCATGACCTTCACATCCAGAGATGACAACAATCAATTGGTGATCTCTCCGGATATCAGCTCTCAAAAGATGGACGATTGGTATCAAACCTGCCTCAATCTGCTCTATAATAATCCCGACGTCACCTCCGGAAATATCCGCACCGATCTGACGATTGAGAACACCTTTATGAATCAAAAAGCTCTGATCTATATGAGCACCAATATGTCCGATACGAGAATCTATCTCAAAAACGCAACCTTTGATTTTGCCGTGGTGCCGTATCCTATGTATGATCTGAGGCAGGGGGAATACTATTCTCTCACCTCCTACGGAGTTTCCATGTTCAGCATTCCGTATAATGTTCAGAATGCCGAGCTTTCGGGCGCAGTTTTGGAGGCACTTGGCTCTGCCGGCTATCGGTATATCACGCCGAAGGTGTATGAGGAGTCCTTCCAGCATCGCTTCCTTCAGTCTCCCGAGAATTCCGAAATGCTGGATCTGATCCACGATTCCGTTGTTTACGATGCAGGGCGTTTCTTTGCCGATGATATCGGAATGTTCAATCTGTTCCGTCGTTCTCATGAGAACGTGGATTGGACGTCCTATTACCAAACCAACTATGAGGTCTGGGAGGCGGCGGTTCAACGCGTTTCCATTAAGCTGGGTTAATTCCGTGAAGAAGCGGATTTAATAGACAAAAACAAAAAAGGAGAAAAGGTATGAAAAAAACAACTGTCATCACCCTTATTCTGGCGATGCTTATCAGCTGCATGATGCCCTTGGGCATATCGGCTGAGGGCGAAGCACAGCCCATCACCAATGCGGCTGAATTTGAGGCAATGGATCCCACCGGCAGCTATTATCTTGTCAACGATATTGATTTCGGCGGCAAGGACTACACCAATGGCTACATCCTCGCCGACTTCAGCGGCACGCTGGACGGAAGAGGACACACGATCTACAATTTCTCGATCAGCTACACGGTGACGTCGGCAACCGCGATCACTGTGGGCATCTTCCAAACCACGGGTGCCGAGGGCGCCACCACCATCAAGAATCTGAAGGTGGGCAAGGAGAACGCCGAGATCCCCGTGGTGGTAAACGATCCGATGTACCCCGATATTTCCTATAACTGCAAATCCATTGAGATCGGCGCGCTTGCAGGAAAGCAGGCATCGGCCAACTATCTGCTCACCATCGACAACGTGGACGTTTATGCGAATGTGGACCCTGCCAGCGCCGTGTTTGGCAGCAGCAACATCGGCGGATTCGTGTCCACCTCCCAGTATTGCTCGGTCACCAATTCCACCATGCACGGTAAGGTGGTTGCGTGGAACGTAGTCAAGAACGGTGCCTCCGATGCGGCGGGCTTTATCGGCTCCATGCGCGGAAACGGCGGTGTGGTTGAAAACTGTGTGAACTTTGCAGAGGTCAGCATCCGATATAACGTTACGCTTCGCGGCGCGGGCATCGTTGGCTACGTCAATCCCGACAACGAGGGCTGCACGAGCCTGGTGAAGAGCTGCGTGAACTTCGGCAAGATCGCGGCCAACGACACGAAGTACTTCACAAGCAGCGGCGGCGCATTGTACAGAAATGTGACCAACGCTCTGTTTGGCGGTATTGTGGGCGATATCCAGCATGCGGGTGACGGCACCATCGATTCCTGCATCAATTTCGGCACGGTGACCGACGTGAATCAGAGTGATTATTCTGCCTCCAGAAGCGGAGCCGGCGGAATCCTTGGTTGGACCTCCACCGCGAACGTGATCCAAAACTGCGTGAACTACGGTAGAATCATCGCTGCAGAGTCCACCAGCAAGGCAGATCCGTTCATTGCCGTCGACGAAAGCAACGGCGCGCTGACGCTCACCAATAACGTTGATAAGAGCGCAGACGTTGCCGCCACCCCCTCCGAGGACGTGGACACCTACGGTGTGCAGAGCTCTCAGGCGGCAAACGGCAAGTTTAACGTTCGCTTTGTGGCATCGCTGGATACGCTGGATTACACCACCGTTGGCTTTGAGGTGGTTGCCTACTATCGGGATGCGCAGGGCGCTTACGCTACCAAGGAGTACAATGTGAACTGCACCAAGGTGTATAACAAGATCATCGGTAAAGCTGAAAACGGCATTACCTTTGAGGCTGAGGCATCGGAGTTGGGCGGACAGTACGTTTATGCTCTGTCGATCCTGAACGTTCCTGCAGTTGAGGACAACGGCAACGTGACCTTTGTGTTCCGCGCGGTTGGTGATGCGAATGGTACCGCGGTTTACGGTGACACGCAGGTTGCCTCCTTCTGTGCCGGCGAATTCCTCTATTGTGCCGCCGTGAAATGAGGGGTGTGCGATTATGAAACGCGATTATTGTTCTCCCAGTCTTCAGATAGAGGAATTGTCCTCTCCCGATATTCTTTGCTTTTCGCAGGAGCTTGAGGGAGCAGGCGATGAAATCGAATTTTAATGCATGAAAGAGAAAGGTGTTGACATGAAAAAAACGTTGCTTTGTCTGCTTGTTGTTGCAACGCTCCTTTCCTGCCTGACTCCCGTTAGCGTGTTGGCGGCGGATGGGGGAGCGGCGCAGCCCATTTCAAGCGCAGCAGAATTTGAGGCGATGGATCCTCAGGGAAGCTATTATCTCACAAAGGATCTGGACTTCGGAGGAAAGGTCTACGACAAGGGCTATATTCTCAACGATTTCAGCGGTACGCTGGATGGAAGAGGGTACAGCATCTATAATTACACCGTAACCGGAACCGCTCATGCGGGAACCTTCAGTACCCTCGGATCCTTTAAGGATACCACGATTAAGAATTTGCAGATCGGTAAGCCCGATCTGCCCGTGAAGGTGTCTGCCACCGCGCCTTCCGGAAGTGCTTTGCCGTATCTCGGCGCATTGGCATCCAGACAGTATGATGCTCAGGCATTCCTCACGCTGGACAACGTGGTTGTGTACGGTGAGGTCACCACCTTCCAAGGCGTTGCCAATCTCAACGTTGGCGGTATTGTGGGCGTCACCTCCAATTGCAAGATCACCAATTGCCGTATGTACGGAAAGGTGGAGGCGTATAGCCTGACGAAGCACCAGAACGTTGCCGGAATCGTTTCCTACATGATGGGGAATGGCGGAGTGATCGAAAATTGCTATAACTTCGCAAAGGTGATCGTTCACACGAACCACACCGTTCGCGCCGCGGGCATTGTTGCTTATATCAATGCAACCACAGGTGCCGCGAAGATCAGAGGCTGCGTCAACTATGGCGAGATCTATCTGGACGGCGAGATCTATGAGGGCTACCGCACCACGCGCTACGGTTTGTGCTCCGGTATCGTTTCCGATATTCAAAGAGCGAATAACGTGATCGAATCCTGCATCAATTTCGGAACGGTTAATAACGATGCGCCCACCAACACGGCGATCGTTTCGGGTTCCTCGGGAATTCTGGCGTGGAACTACAAGGCAAACACCGTGAAGAATTGTGTTAACTACGGTAAGCTGGTGGTGGTTCAGGAGGATCTTCTCAAGGATGCCGTTTGCATGAAAAACGAAACCATTGATGCAACGATGGAAAACAATCTGGATCTCACGGGTAAGCTGGGAGAAAATATTTCCGATAAGGTGAAGAGTGCCGGCGTGCAAAGCTCCGATGCGAAAAACGGGCTTGTGAACGTGCGCTTCCTTTCCACCGTGGATGCGGTTTCTTATGATTCGGTTGGCTTTGAGATCACCGCGCTTTACTATCGCGACGGTGAATTGCATCATTTTGATCTGCCTCTGGAAACGTACTCGGTTTACGAAAAGATCTGCGCCAAGAAAGCAGACGGCACAAACGCGGAGATCACGGCTTCTGAGCTTGGCGGCAGCTATATTGTTGCCGCTGCGATAAAGAATATTCCCACAAGCGGAAGCGTCACATTTGTTTGCCGTCCGTATGCGAAAAAAGGCGAGGCCACGCTTTATGGAGATGCTCAAGCCTATGTTTATTGCGATGGGGCCTTCCTGTTGGCTGAGAACGTGGCGTAAAGGAGGAGAGATCGATGAAGAAACAATATAAGCAGCCTGAAATGATCTGTGAGCTTCTTGAAGCGGTGGATCTGCTTTGCTTCTCTCAGGAAAATGAGGGTGCGGGCGATGAAATCGAGTTTTAAGCGGAGGAAAGGAGAAAATGATGAAAAGAACGTTACTTTTGGCGCTTCTTGCCCTTTTGCTCTGTGTGTTTTGCGCTTGCGATAAGAATGGCGGAAAGCCCAATGAAGAAGCCACGATCGGGAGAACCGAGGAGCTGACTCCGATGGTCACTGAGCCCGAGCGCACTCGCGTTCCTGTGATCGAATCTACGTTACCTCCCATTGGGGAGCTTACTGAGGCCCCCGCCACGGAGGCACCGTTGGATTCCTCCGCCTTTCTGCCGGAAACATTTGACCGGGGAGAGGGCGATCTGGATATTGTCACGGACGTTCCCGGATATGGGAATGTAAACTGATCAAAAGGCGCTTCCGAATGCCTGCCGGCATTCG
>JAZRCQ010000291.1:0-13986 GCA_045659845.1 Eubacteriales bacterium | reverse complement strand
GGCATCCACGGTGGTGAACAGCTCCAGCTCGCGGCCCAGCTTATTGTGGTCGCGCTTGAGTGCCTCTGCCTGCATGGTGAGATAGGCGTTCATCTCGTCCTTGGTGGGATAAGCGATGCCGTAGACTCTCTGCAGCATCTTATTTTTCTGATCGCCCTTCCAGTAGGCACCCGTGCATTGCGTGAGCTTGAAGGCCTTCACGGCACCGGTGCTGAAGAGGTGGGGGCCTGCGCAAAGATCGGTGAACTCGCCCTGACGATAGAAGCTGATCACAGCATCCTCGGGCAGCTCCTCGATGAGCTGAACCTTATAGGGCTCTTCCTTTTCGGTCATCAGTGCGATGGCCTCTGCGCGGGGCAGCTCGAAGCGCTCGATGCGAAGATTTTCCTTCACGATGCGCTTCATTTCTCCCTCGATAGCCTTCAGTGCCTCAGCATTGAAGGGGATCTCGGAATCGAAATCATAGTAGTAGCCATTATCGATGGCGGGGCCAATGGTGAGCTTCGTGGCAGGATAGAGACGCTTCACGGCCTGCGCCAGAATATGCGAAGCGGTGTGGCGGAACAGCTGCTTGCCTGCATCATCGGCAAAGGTGAGCAGCTTGACCTCGTCCCCCTCGGCAAGCTCCTGCGTGAGAGCCACCGTTTTTCCGCCGATCTCGGCACCGATCACCTCTCTCGTGATCAAGCCTGCCTCCTTGGCGGCATCATAGACCGTTGCGGGAGCGTTGATCTCCAGCTCGGCATTCTGCAATTTGATCTTCATAGCAATACCTTCCTTTATGTTGTGTGTATTTGTTTCAATGAAAAACACCCCGACCGCTTCCCTTCAGCGATCGGGGTGTGGTTTTAGTCCGCACGGTTCCACCCGAGTCTTTCACTCTTACGTTCAATTGTCAGAGGAAAGTGGTACCCTATCGGACTGCATTGGAGCCTCGCAGCAAAATAGCTCCTTCTCTGAAAATGCAGTTGCCCGCAGAGCGTATCTCTCCCGGCAGAGCCCGCAACGGGACTCAGACTTTGTTCTTCAGCTTTTGGTTGTGGGCCGATCTGGGATTCACGATCTCGCGCCACTCCAGATCTCCGCGGTCCAGCGCCATGATCAGCACCTCGGCCGTCGCAATATTGGTGGCAACGGGAATGTTATAGAGATCGCAAAGCCGCAGGATCTCCTTCTCCGCCTCATCGGATTCGGAATTGGGGCGGGTATCCTTGAAATAAAGAAGCAGGTCGATCTCGTTGTAGGCAATGCGGGAGGCGATCTGCTGCTCGCCGCCGTGCACACCTGCCAGCAAGCGCTCCACCTCAAGGCCCGTGGCCTCTGCGATGTACTTCGCGGTGATGCTGGTGGCACAAACGCTGTGCTTGCTCAGAATGCCGCAATAGGCGATACAAAACTGAGTCATCAGCTCTTTTTTCAGATCATGTGCGATGATAGCAATTTCCATTTGTCGTACCCTTCCTTCCGTGTTATTCTACCGACACAGCCGATCCTCCTGTGCTGAGGGGGACGATTTTTGCGCCCCACTACTCCATACTACCTTACCATTATACACTTTCCCACGGCAGTTGTCAATAGAATCATATATTTTTTTTACAAACACAGAGGAAAAAATCCAATTTTCCCTTCCGTCAAGTTCTCCAACAGTCCTATTTATCACTCGTAGTGCGCTCTTGCACCTCCGATGAATTTTGGGCGAGTACGTGCAGCCAGCACAAACGCATTTCCGATCTGCTTCACGGAAAGGCGAACCGGAACGGCCACCGCCTTCAGGTGCATCCCGATCAACGTGCCGCCGATATCCAAGCCGGCCTGCGCACGAATGCTCTCCACGGCAACGGGGGCCTGCATATGCTTCCAAGCCGCCGTGGCAAAGGAGCCTCCCGCCTTCGGCTGAGGAACCACGCACACCGGTTCATAGCCATATGCCTCGGCGCACGCCGCCTCAAGGATCAGGGCGCGGTTCAGATGCTCGCAGCATTGCGCCGCCAGATAGATCCCTTTCTCCCGCAGGATGGGCTCAACGGCGGAATAAACCGCCTCCGCCGCTTCGGGGCTGGAGCCGTGACCGATGGTCTCCCCCAGAATTTCCGAGGAGGAGCAGCCGATCACCAGAACGTCTCCCTTCTTCAGCCCGGCCGCCTCGATCAGCTCGGAAACGGCCGTTGCGGCTTGCATTTGAATTGCATCCATCATAGCATCACCATTTGTCGCTCTCGTCGTTGGGAATCACTTCCTTCACGGCCGCAATGGCGCACTCGATCATATCGTCGGTGGGCTCGAGAACCGTGAGATGCTGCAGCCATACGCCGGGCGCGGAGATCAGGCGGGTGAACCAATTGTCATGTCTGCCGGCGAGCTTGATCAGCTCGTAGCCAAGCCCGACCACGGGAAGCAGCAAAAGCAGGGAAACTCCCGTTCTTGCCAAGGGCTGAAGCGCCTCTCCGCTGATGGCGATCGCCACAGGGTCGATAAAGAACGAAAGGAAAATGTTCACCAAGAGCATCAGGATCAGAAAAGAAGTTCCGCAACGAGGGTGGAAGCGCTTCTGCAGGCGAATGTTTTCCACCGTCAGCTCCAGACCTGCCTCGTAGCAGAAGATGGTCTTATGCTCGGCACCGTGGAACATGAAGGTGCGGCGGATATCCTTCATCAGAGAGATCGCGGCCATATAGCCAACCAGCAGGGCGATCTTGAGAATTCCCTCAAACACCGATTTGATCAGCGAATTGAGGGCGATGCTGCCCGTGTCCTTCAGGATCGGGAACGGGATCGTGAGCCATGCAAAAAGCTTGGCGGGCAGATATTTGAAGAGCGAAAGTCCCAGCGCCATGGCGAACACCACCGAAAGGATCATGATGGCGGTCATTGTCCATGCGGGCAGCTTTTCCTCCTTCTTTTCCGCCTCGGCGGCAGGCTTGGCAGAGTCCTTTTCCTCGGCGGCAGGCTCTGCAACGGTCTCGGAGGTCGGCTCGGCGATCTCCGCATCCTTGTTCTTGCTTTTTTTCTTCTTTTCCGACTTTTCCTCGATCATGTCCTCAAGTCCTGCGATCTCGGCGGAGCGCATCAGGCACTTATAGCCGACGGTCATGGAATCGATGTAGCCGAAAATACCGCGGATCATGGGCCAACGGCAGATCGCGGGGCGCGTTTTCCCCTTGGTTTCAAATTCCTCGATCACGATCCTTCCCTCGGGGTTTCGGACGGCAAGGGCGGTTCTGTTCGGGCCCTTCATCATGATGCCCTCCATCAGCGCCTGACCGCCGATAGATGTTTTTCTGATACAGGACGTCTCCTGCTTCGTTTGTTTCTTCAAAGCATTGCTTCCTTTCTTTTTTGCTATGACGTTTTATTATAAACCCAACATATGAACTGGATATTAACAGTTCAAAAATTCTCGCGCATCGGGCGGCAAACGTGAGCATCTGCGCCCATCTCCCGAAGAGCTGAGCAGGCCGCCTCAGCCGCTCCCTCCTCGCGGAAGATGCCGAAAACGGAAGGGCCGCTGCCGCTCATACGCGCCGTCAGCGCGCCATGCTCCAGCATGGTTTCCCGCAAAAGGGCAACGTCGGGGCGCATCTCGATCACAACAGGCTCGAAAATATTGGTGACCGCTCGGCAAACGCCCTCCAGATCCCCCTGCTCCAGCGCAGGCAAAAGGTCGCTCAGTCGGGAATCCCACGGCTCGCGGTCCTCTGTGAAAAATGCGTACCGTTCATCCAACCGTGCAAAGGCCGCCGGGGTGGAAACCCCCTCGCCTCTTTTGGCCACCACAATGCTGCAATCCGGCATCGGCACGACCGAAGTCATCATCTCTCCCACCCCCTGCGTTCTCGCCGCTCCGCAAACGGTGCAGAAGGGCACGTCGGCTCCCAGCTTCACTCCCAAAGCGCAAAGCTCCTGCATGGTGAGCGGCTCTCCCAGCAGACGGTTGCAGGCTCGAAGCACGGCTCCTGCATCGGCGCTTCCTCCGGCCAGACCTCCCGCCATCGGGATCCTTTTCACCATGTTCACGCTGATCCTTCCCTTTCGCCCTGCGGCGTCAAGGAACAGCAGAGCCGCCTTCACCGCAAGGTTGCGACCGTCGGTGGGCATATCGGGGTTTCCCGCGGCTTCCAAAAGCACCTCGGTGGAGTCTCCCTCCTCCCAGGAAACGGTGAGATCGTCGCAGAGCGTGACGCTCTGCATCACGCCGTCCAATTCATGGTATCCGTTGTCCCTTCTGCCAACCACGTCCAGACAGAGGTTGATCTTGGCGTAGGCCCGTTCCGCTACAGCTTTCACGGCTTTGTCCTCCTTGGATAATATCGTTACTGTATATTTTAGCATATATTTTATTAAAAAGCAAGTTTTATTTTAAAATACTGAAAACTCTATTGACGAAAGGCGAAAAATATTGTAAAATATAGTGTGGCATTTTTGCCGATCTTTTTTTGAAGGAGTGTATGAGCATGAGCGGGCACAGCAAGCCGAAATTCAAGATCAAATGGGACCTGGCGATCGCCGTTTACGCGATCCTCTTTTTTGCGATCCTTCTGATCGCCAATCTGGATGCCGTAAATCTTTGGCTGGGAAAGCTTCTCACGCTCCTTTCGCCGCTGATGATCGGTCTTGTGATCGCCTATCTTGCCAATCCCTTTTTTCGCTTTTTTGAGCGCAGGGTGTTCCTTCGTCTCGGCAGAACCGTTTGGCGGCGCATCCTCTCGCTGATCCTCACCTATCTGATCCTTTTTTCCATCATCGCCGGCTTGATCTTTCTGATCATCCCGCAGCTGATCAGCACCGTGGAAACCTTCGCGGCCAAATTCCACACGCATATGGACAGTCTCGTTGGCAGCCTCAACGGCGTGATCGCCTCGCTCAATGAAAGACTCCCCGCCAAGGGCGACGGCTCTGCCGCCATCACCCTGCTGGATAAGGAGGCGATCTACGGAAAGGTCTCCGAGCTTTGGGCCTCCGTGCTTGCATGGCTCCGCGCAAACTTTGCCTCTCAGAGCCTGCCCGTGCTTAAGGACCTTCTCAACAGCGCCACCCGCATCTTCACCGACATCTTCTTCGGTCTCTTCATTTCCGTGTTTTTCCTGGCATCCAAGGAAAAAAGACAAGCACAGATCACCAAATTTCGTTTGGCCTATCTCCCCGATTCCGTGAATGCCGGCATCACTCGCGTGGTCTCGATCGCGGATCAATCCTTCGGCGGATTTTTGCGCGGAAAGATTCTGGATTCGGGCATCGTGGGCCTGCTGGTTTACGTAACCTGCCTGATCTTCGACATTCCCTATGCCATTCTCGTGGCCGTGATCGTTGGCATCACCGACGTGATCCCCGTGATCGGCCCTTTCATCGGCGTGATCCCCACGGCTGTGATCATTCTGCTCACCGATCCCGTGAAGGTGATCATCTACGCGATCGCGATTCTGGTGATCCAGCAGATCGACGGCAATATCATCGCCCCCAAGATCCTCGGCGAGAACACCGGCGTCAGCTCCCTCTGCGTTCTGATCGCGATCCTCGTGATGGGAGATCTGATGGGACTTGTGGGCATGCTGATCGGAGTGCCGCTCTTTGCCACCGTGATCGAGCTGAGCAAGATCCTGCTCGACAAGCGTCTCTCGGCCAAGGGGCTTTCCGGCGATCTCGACACCTATTATGCGGAGGAAACCCGTGCTATGGTGCCTGAGGACGATCCCCCCGAGGAAGAGCCCTTGGAGTATCCCGCCCCCGAGCTCACCGTGGATGCAGATCCGTCGGGCGGAAATCTTTCCTCCGACGAGCTGGCCGCTCTTCACATTTTTGCGGCCGCACAAAGGCACGGCATCTTCTCCAACCCCTCGGAGGAGGCGCTGAACGGCTTCCGCGCAGAGCTTTCGGAGCAGGCGGATGCCTGCGGAAAGGAGGAAACGGTATGAATTCCTTGGAAAAAAGCACCCGCTCACAGCGGATCCTTGCCGCGGTTTATGCACTTCTTCTCCTTTTTCTCCTCCTGATCGTGAACATGGAGGGAGTAAGAGCGTTTTTGAACAGCGTGTTCGATCTGCTCCGCGCCATCATCTGGGGCTTGGTGTTCTCCTACATGATCAATCCCTTTCTCCGCATCTATGAGAAAAGGGTGTTGGGCGGCATCCGGCATATCGGCCTTCGCAGAGCGCTGGCGCTGGTGCTTTCCTATCTCACCTTCCTGCTTCTGCTCGGCCTTGTGGCCGCGCTCCTGCTTCCCCAGCTCTATCAAAGCATCGTTGGCTTCTTTACGAACTTTGAGGGCTATATGCAGGCCGCCATCTCCCGCTTCAACACGCTTGTGAGCAATCTGAGCGCCCGACTGGCCTCCATCGGGATCAATCAGAATTTCCTGCATCCGCTGGATCCTGAAAGCATCAATATTTCTCTGAGTGCCCTGCTTCTCAACGTGGATAAGATCCTCGCCGGCATCGAAACGCTCTTCGACACAGACGGGAATTCCGTAATCGGGCTCGTAGGCTCACTGTTTGACGGTATCACCGACGGCGTGTTTGCCTTCTTCGTTTCTCTCTACCTGCTTTCCACCAAGGAAAAGCGCTATGCGCAGATCATGAAGATTCGCAGAGCCTTGTTCAGCGATCGCTTTAACGCCTCGCTCACGCACGTTTTCTCCGTGACCGATCGCACCTTCGGCGGCTTCCTGCGAGGCAAGCTGATCGAGGCCACCGTGATCTTCCTGGCGGCTTATCTTCTGTTCCTCCCCTTCGGCATCCCCTATCCGCTTCTTCTGGCGGTGATCGGCGGTCTTTGCAATTTCATCCCCTTCGTTGGCCCCATCATCGGCCTGATCCCCTGCATGACGGTGGTTCTTCTGGCAGATTCCTCCAAGCTCCTGTCGCTGATCCTGATCGTTTTGGTGATCCAGCAGGTGGAGAAAAACCTGATCAGCCCCAAGCTGCTGTACAATAGCTTTGCCGTCAGCTCCCTGTGCGTGCTGATCGCTATCACCACCGTTGGCTCCATATTCGGATTCTGGGGGCTGATCATCGCAGTGCCGCTTTTTGCCACGGTGATCGAGCTGGTGTCTGCCGACATCGATGCCCGTCTCCGCAAAAAGGGCATCTCCTCCAACACCGAAAACCACTATCCCTCCGACAGCATGGTGGACCCCGTGAAGGATATGCAGACCACGCCCGACACCATCATCAAGTCGCTGGAGCGCAGGATCGTGCGCCTGCAGAACAAAAAGGAACGGGGGCTCCCCCTTTCCCGCGGCCATCGCTTCTGGATGTGGCTCTACGATTTTTGTCTCCGCCATCATATCTTCACCGAGCTTTCCAACGAATCGCTCCTGCAATTCCGCGTGGATGAAACTGCTCAGGCCGCCGAGGAGGAGGCCGAGGAGCTGATCCGCAGGATGCAGGGCGTGGATCTTCTCGATAAATAATTTCCCAAAAGAAAGGAACCAATCCACATGAACGCGCAGAATAAGAAGGGCGGCATCTCGGTGCAAACCGAGCATATCTTCCCCATCATTAAAAAATGGCTCTATTCGGAAAAGGATATCTTTCTCCGCGAGATCGTTTCCAATGCAGCCGACGCCGTGACCAAGCTTCGCCGCCTGGAATCGCTCGGACAATACGATTCCAAGGGGGAGACCTATCGCCTCGACGTGGTCCTCGATCCCGTTGCCAAGACATTGACCGTTTCCGACAACGGCATCGGCATGACCGAGGAGGAGCTGGATCGCTATATCTGCAGCATCGCCCTCTCAGGCGCTCTGGAGTTCGTTGAAAAATACGAGGGCGAGAACCGCAACAACGGCATCATCGGCCATTTCGGCCTCGGCTTCTATTCCTCTTTTATGGTGAGCGACACGGTGGAGATCGTGACACGCTCCTACACGGGCGCGCCTGCCGTGCACTGGACCTGCACCTCCGACGGAAGCTACGAGCTGGAGCCCTCCGACCGCACCGACCACGGCACCTCGGTGATCATGCATATCTCCGAGGAGGAAAGCGAATATCTCAAGGCATCGTCCATCACGACGATCCTCGATAAATACTGCGCCTTCATGCCCGTTGAAATCTATTTCAAGGAAATTTCCGATTCCGAAAAGGAAGAGGAGGGCGCAGAGGCCGCTCCCATCAACGACACCACACCCCTTTGGCTCAAGAATCCCTCCGATTGCTCGCCCGAGGACTACAAGGCCTTCTATCGCAAGGTGTTCAACGACTATCGCGAACCGCTCTTCTGGATCCATATCAATGCCGATTATCCTCTGAATTTCCGCGGCATTCTCTTCTTCCCCAAGCTCAACACCCGCTTCGATCCGCTGGAGGGGCAGGTGAAGCTCTACTACAATCAGGTGTTCGTGGCCGACAACATCAAGGAAGTGATCCCCGAGTACCTCCTCATGCTCAAGGGCGTTCCCGATTGCCCCGAGCTGCCGCTGAACGTTTCCAGAAGCTATCTGCAGAACAACGCCTACGTTTCCAAGGTTTCGGCGCACATCGTGAAAAAGGTGGCCGACAAGCTCAACTCTCTCTGCAATACCGCGCGGGAGGAGTATGAAAAGATCTGGAATGATATCCGCGTGTTCACCGAGTACACCTGCATGCGCGATCGGAAGTTCTTTGATCGCGTGAAGGATTCCCTGCTGCTGCAAACCACCGCAGGCTCCTTCGTCACCTTCTCCGACTATCTGGAAAAGGCCAAGGAAACTCATGAAAACACGGTGTACTACGCCACCGATCCCGCGCTGCAGGCACAGTATATCTCCATGCTGGAGGCGCAGGGCATCACGGTTGCCGTGATGGATCAGCCCGTGGAGGTTCAATTCGTTGCAACGGTGGAGAGCTATCTGGAAAACGTGAAGTTCCTGCGCGTTGACACCGACGTGACCAAGGCGCTGAAGACCGACGGTGAGGCCTCCGAAAACGACACGATGAAGGAGCTGTTCGTGAAGGTCTCCGGACGCGAGAATCTCACCGTGGAATTTTCCGCACTGCGGGATAGCAGCGTGCCTCTGCTCCTCACCGTAAGCGAGGAATCGAGAAGAATGGAAGAAATGATGAAATATTTCGCCGCCGAGCAGGGCTTTATGCCCCCCTTCAACGATCAGATGATGCTGACGGTGAACACCGCCTCTCCCCTCGTTTCCAAGCTGAGTGAGATGGATAACGAAAAGCAGGAAAAAACCGCCGCTTATCTCTTCCAGCTGGCCTTGCTCTCTCAAAGAAAGCTTTCTGCCGAGGAAATGCAGAAATTCCTCTCCGACAGCTACGGGCTTTTGGAGCTGCTCTGATCCCCATGGAAGAGCTGCAGGCTTATGCCCCCGAGGAGATCATTCTGGCGAATCTCGAGGAGCTGACGGATCGCATTCTGAAAAGCGGCGAGCAGGAGCGCGCCCATCTGCGCGAGCTGGCCGAGGAGATCCGCGCGGCCTTTGAGGATCCCGCGCTGCTGCTCTCCTCGCTGGCGGAGCATCGCCTCCCCACGCCATCGGCGGCCCACCACGTGCAGACCAACGCCGAGCGCGCCCTGCTTCAAGCTCTGACAACCGCGCGCAGGGCTCGTCTTTGCATGGAGCTAAAGGCCCTCCTTCCCCACCCCGAGCAGCTTTGCCAGGAGCTTTTTTCCCCGGTTCCCGAAAATTTGGAATTGCAGGCAAGAAATCGGATCTCCTATCAGAAAAACCGATTCACCGAGCCGGCCTACAATCGCTTTGCCGCACTGATCGACGATCCCCGCGCAACCTATGCCGAAAGCTTTCCCGCCGCCTGCGAAAACGTCTACAACGGCGTGAGCGAATTCTGCATCCTTCCTTTGGAATCCTCCATGGAGGGAAGGCTGAATAGCTTCACCCGCCTGATCCTTCGCTATGAATTGAAGATCGTTGCCACCTGCAACGTGGCAACCGAGGGAGGCCAAAGCACGCGCTTTGCTCTTCTCCGAAGAAATGGGATCTCCTTTGCGGCAGCCAAGGACGTTCCCATGCAATTTGAGCTTTCCGCCGAATTGGCGCAGGAGCCCTCTGCCGAGGAGATCCTGAGCGCCGCCCGACAGTTTGGTCTGCGCCTGCGCACAGCCGACGTTTCCCTCACAGAGGAAGGAGCCTCCCTGCTCCACGCCGTGTTCCTCACCGACCGAGGCGATCTTCCGGCCTTCCTGCTCTATCTGGGCATGGAGCTTCCGGCCTACGATCCCATCGGATATTATCCCGACCTCTCCGCCGAGCCGTCGGGCAATCGAAAAAAATGAAATCTCACATAAATGAAAGGATACCACTATCATGGAAAAGTTTACCTACACAACCAGCGGAGTTTGCTCCAGAGCCATCGACATCGTGATCGACGGCGACATCGTTAAGGAGGTCAAATACCACGGCGGCTGCTCCGGCAACACGCAGGGCGTTGCGGCCTTGGTGGCCGACATGACCGTGGAGGAGGCAATCCGCCGTCTCTCCGGAATCCGTTGCGGATTCAAAAACACCTCTTGTCCCGATCAGCTTTCCGCGGCGCTTCGCGAATATTTGAGCAAGAAGTAACCTATATCTATTACGTAGCCCTCGCCGCGGCGAGCTATCAGCAATCCCAATTCACGAAGGAGAACCCATGTCTGATTACCGCTCTATCTACAACCAATGGCTGACATCCAATCAGCTCTCCGATGAGGAGAAGCAGGAGCTTCTCGCCATCGAAAACGATCCCGATGAAATCCTTCTGCGCTTCTCCAAGCAGCTTGACTTCGGAACGGCAGGCCTCAGAGGAAAAATGATGACCGGCACCAATGCGATCAACCGCCACACCATTGCGCACGCCACCCAAGGCTTGGCCGCACTGATTCTGCGGGAAGGACGCGCCGACGACGGCGTTGCGATCGCTTACGATTGTCGAATCGATTCCGATCTTTTCGCTAAGACCACAGCCGCCGTGCTGGCGGCCAACGGCATCAAGGTGTATCTCTTTGACGGTCTGCGCCCCACCCCTGAGCTTTCCTTTGCTCTGCGAGCGCTGCATTGTGTGGCAGGAGTGAACATCACCGCCTCGCACAATCCTAAGCAGTACAACGGCTATAAGGCCTATTGGGAGGACGGCGCGCAGCTTTCTCCCGAGCAAGCCGCCGTGGTTTCCGAGGAGATCGCACGGTTGGATATCTTCAACGACGTTCAGACGGTTCCCTTCGACAGCGCCGTTGCCGACGGCCGCATCACGCTCATCGGAAAGGAGCTGGACGAGCTTTATCTGGAGCAGGTCCTGCAGCAGGCAGTCGATCGCAATGCGATCGCCGCCGTGGCGGATGAGCTGAAGATCGTTTACACGCCTCTGCACGGAACGGGACACATTTTGGTGCCCGAGGCGCTTCGCCGCGCAGGCTTGAAGCATCTTTACGCCGTGGAAGAGCAGATGGTGATCGACGGCAGCTTCCCCACCGTGGAAAAGCCCAATCCCGAATATCCCGAGGTGTTTGAATCGGGAATCCGCCTCGCCAACGAGGTTGGCTCCGATCTGGTGATCGCCACCGATCCCGATGCCGATCGCGTGGGCGTGATGACGCGTTGCGCCAACGGCTCCTTTGTCACCATCTCGGGCAATCAGATGGGCGCGCTTCTGCTGGACTATATCATCACGGCTTATCGGGAGACCGACACGATGCCCCCCGAGCCCTATGCAGTGAAAAGCATTGTCTCCAGCGAGCTTGCCACCAAGGTGTGCGAGGCCAACGGCGTGAAAGTGCACAACGTGCTCACCGGCTTCAAGTTTATCGGCGAGGTGATCAAGCGGCATGAGCTTCTGGGCCGCGGATCCTTCCTCTTCGGCTTTGAAGAAAGCTACGGCTATCTCAAGGGCACCTATGCCCGCGATAAGGATGCTGTGGTGACCTCTATGCTCATCTGCGAAATGACGGCGCACTACAAGGCGCTCGGAATGACGCTTGCCGATGCACTCGCCAAGCTTTGGGAAAAATACGGCTACTGCTTCGAGTCCACCCGTGAGCTTTATATGGAGGGTGTCCACGGCGGCAGCCGCATGGCAGCCCTGATGAATGCGCTCCGTCAAACGCCCCCCACCGAGTTCAGCGGCTCTGCCGTCTCCGTTCTGACCGACTATCTCAAGCAAACCGCTGTGAGCAACGGAAACGTCTCATCCACGGGGCTTCCCTCCTCCAACGTGCTTTCCTTCCGTCTCGAAAACGGAGACGTGATCGTGGTTCGTCCCTCCGGAACAGAGCCGAAGGTGAAGTTTTATTATCTTCTGCAAGCCGAGGGCCGCGCGGAGGCCGAGCAAAAGCTGGAGGCCTACGTGCAGGTGATCCGCCGTTATATCCCCGCAGAATCATGATATCCGTGAGCTGCCGCGCCTCCCTTGCCGAGGCGCGGCAGCTTTACGGACAAAAAATACAATTCCCCCTTGACAAATCAGGGGAAACATGATATAATATCAGCGATTTCTTTACGAAAGGAGAAAACATCACTTAACATGGACGACGGTAGTTGCGATCGAAGTTGCGATCACCCTCCTTCCGATCCGAATAGCAATTTGACGGCATAGCATGCTTTGCAAGGAGCAAAGAGCTGTGTCTTTTTCTCGTTTTCGGATCTTTCACTTTTATATTTAACATTTTTATCACAAAGAAGGAGTATTATTTGATTATGAACATTGGGATCATGCTTCTCGTTCAGGTTGCCCTGATTGCGCTGAACGCCATATTTGCCTGCGCTGAAATTGCTGTGATCAGCATCAGCGAGCCCCGCTTGGACTATCTGGTTGAGCAAGGAAACCGCAAGGCGAAGAAGCTTCGCCGCCTCACCAACCAGCCGGCACGTTTTCTGGCCACCATTCAGGTGGCGATCACGCTTTCCGGATTTTTGGGAAGTGCATTCGCCGCCGATAATTTTGCAGGGATGCTCGTGAGCCTTGTGAGAGACACCTGGGGCATCACCGCCATTCCCGAAAGCCTTCTCAACAGCATCTGCGTGGTTCTGATCACGCTGATCCTTTCCTTTTTCACTCTTGTGTTTGGCGAGCTTGTGCCCAAGAGAATGGCACAGAGAAAATCGGAGGAGATCGCTCTGCGGATCGCCCCTCTGGTGAGCGCCATTGCCAAGGTCTTTGCCCCCATCGTTTCTCTGCTCACCGCTTCCACCAACGCCGTGCTTCGCCTGATGCACATCGATCCCGATGCCGCCGATGAAACAGTGAGCGAGGAGGACATCCGCATGATGGCCGATGCAGGCAGCAGAAAGGGACTGATCGACGAGGATGAAAATGAGCTGATCCAGAACGTTTTCGAGTTCGACGATCTCACCGCCGGCGAGATCTCCACCCACCGCACCGACGTGGTCCTCCTTTGGCTTGAGGAATCCGACGAGGCATGGGCGGAAACCATTCACAACAGCCGCCACACCTTTTATCCCATCTGCGACGAAAGCCCCGACAAGATCGTGGGCGTGCTGAACACCAAGGAATATTTCCGTCTGAAAAATCGCACGCGCGAGGAAGTGATGGAAAAGGCGGTTCGACCGCCCTACTTCGTTCCCGACACCGTAACGGCCGACGTGCTGTTCCGCAATATGAAATCCAACCGCACCACTCTTGCCATCGTACTGGATGAATACGGCGGCATGGAGGGCATCATCACGGCAAACGATCTGATCGAGCAGCTCGTGGGAGATCTCGCCGTGGATGAGGACGATGCGGGCGAGGAGGAAGCGGCCCCCACAATCGAAAAGCTGGAGGAGGATCTCTGGACGGTGCGCGGCGAGGCCACCGTGGACGAATTGAAGCGCGAGCTGGAGATCGAGCTTCCCGAGGGCGAGTACCTCACCTTCAACGGTCTGGTGATCAGCCGTCTGGATGCCATCCCCGACGAGGGCAGCGCTTTTGATCTCACCATTGATCGGCTGGAGATCCACGTGCAAAACGTGGTGGAGCATCAAGTGGAATCCGCCGTCGTTCGCCTGCTGCACCCCGCCGCCCCCCTTGAGGAGGACAACGAAACCGACGGGGAATAACGGCCATAAAA
>JAZRCQ010000290.1:0-2090 GCA_045659845.1 Eubacteriales bacterium | reverse complement strand
CGGTCATGGCGCGCAGAATAGTGGATGACATGGAATGGTGTCCTTTCTTGACTTATTGTGGGGGAAGGGGAGATTTCACGGCTCGGGCAACGAAATACCAGCGTTCGGTCTTCTCATCCGGCTCGGAGAAGCTCCAATCGGAGAACACGCCCAGAAGCTCCATTCCCGTTTCCCGCAGGGCGGAGGTGATCTCCTCCATAGAATAGCAGCGCTCCTGCTGATCCTCCTCGGAGCGCAGGTAGCCTCCGTCCTCGGATTCCTCAAACAGCGTCAGATGAAAATCGCAGATCCGGCTTTCCGGATCATAGCGGTTTTGCCAGCCGCAGAACACGGCGGTGGGGCGATCGCCCTCCTCCAAGGGGGGGAGGGAAGATTCCAGAATGTAATCCTGCTCGCCGTAAACGCTTTGAAACTTATGCGGCGTGTTCATATCGAAGAGGAACAGACCGTCGGGATCCAGATAGTTGTGAACGAGGGAAAAGCAGGTCTTCAATTCGCCGTCTCCCAGCAGATAATTCAGGCTGTCGAGACAGCAGGTAACGGCGCCAACGGTGCCGTAAAGCTCAAAGCTTCGGAGGTCCTGCTGCAAGAAGAGGATTCCTCCGCCCAGCTCGGCGGCGCGGGAAAAGGCCTCGGAGAGCATATCCTCCGAGCCGTCGATCCCGATCATATCGTAGCCTCTGCGGGCAAGCTCCAGCGTCATGCTTCCCGTGCCGCAGGCAAGATCGAGCACGAGAGAAGGCTTTTCCTTCAGGTATTTCCGAAAGCAATCCTCTGCAAAATCCGCCCATGCGGAGTAGTTGATCTCGGCGTTGAGCCCGTCATAGAAACGGGCTAATGCGGTGTAGCCCTCGCAGCCGCTCATTTTTTGCGAGCCATGCGATCCAGCACGGTGAGGTAACCGCCGTCGCTGCCGTATTTCAGGCAACGGTTCACGCGGCTGATTGTAGCGGTGGAAAGGCCGGTCTGTATTGCAATTTCAGAGTAGACGTAGTTTTGGTTCAGCATCCTTGCCGCCTGCAATCTGCGGGACATTTCCTGCAGCTCGGAATCGGTGCAAAGATCCTTGAGAAAGCGGAGGCATTCCTCGGGGGTTTGCAGAGTGAGGATCCCGCGGACCAGATATTCAAGATTTTCATCGATTTGTCTTCGATCCATGATTCGTCTTCCTTTCCGATTGCTCTTTTTGGGAATGGGCGATGTCCCTTTATATTTATTGTATCATCTTTTTCGGAAATTGTAAAGTGGGTGAACGAAACTTTTTTTAACAACTTCAAAAAGTCTCTTCTTTTGGCCGCTTTTTCTTGTTTTACAAAAAATATGGACGAAATATAGAAAAAACTATTGACAAATGCCCCCTCTTTGGATTATAATAAAGTAAACTATACTCACTCTGGGAGGTATATCATGAATTTTGAGACATTGATGAATATGGATTTTGTTTCGTTACTTCAAAAGATGAATGCGGAGATCGCCGAGGTTGCCGCAAAGCTGGGGCTCTACTCCTGGGTTCTCTTTGCTGCTTCTGCTGTTCTGGCGCTGATCGTTGGTGTTGCGGGAATGCATCTGGCTAAGGTGCTTTCTTCCTTTGCCACGGCCGGACTTGCCTTCTTGGCAGGCGCATCTCTCTTCTCCTATATGAAGGTCGATCTGGCATGGGGCTTCATGGCTAAGATCCCGGATTACTTCGCCTACATCCTCGGCCTGATTCTCGCTATCATCGTGTTCATTCTGGCTTGGAAAAAGTGCCTGCACGTTGTGTTTGCCGGCTTCACTGTTTTGGGCTACGTGTTGGTTTCCTTCTATCTGCCCGAGAAGATGCTGATCGCAGCGATCGGCGGTCTCATTTTGGGAACCGTTGCACTTTGCGTGGTTCGCTTTGCCTTCGTGGCTCTCTCTTCCGTGATCGGCGGCTCCCTGCTCACCTCCTTTGTAGGTGCGATCCTGCCCTCCGTTGGCTTCCTGCAGTTTGGAAACGGCATCTGGGCTCTCGTGATCGCAGGTGCGCTCTCTCTGATCTTCTTCATCCTGCAGATGGTTACCACTCGCAACTACTATCTTGAGGATTGATTTGAATTCATAAAACCAAA
>JAZRCQ010000289.1:0-3017 GCA_045659845.1 Eubacteriales bacterium | reverse complement strand
GGAGAGGACTCCACCACGAAGGTCTGATTGATGTGGCCGTTGCCGTAGGCGCTGGCGGGAAGATTGATGCCGAATTGGCGTAGGATCTCGGTGGGAGAAAAGCTTGCTTCCATTTTCTTTCATAAAAATGCAAAAAAACTCTTGCATTTTATCCTTTCTTGTGATATGATTATAATACAATATCTAAAAACAAATATCAATACAGAATAGGATCTGATTTATTTGAAAAAAGATAATATCTACAAAAAAACAGCGTGGGAACCCATGACAGATTTTGTTGTTCCCAGATGCCCCGACATCACGGCCTTTCATTTTTCGCTGGATCGGATTTTTGGCGACCGTTATGAATTTTCGGGGGAAACGCATCCCTTCTATGAGCTGGTCTACGTGCTGAGCGGCACGGTGGGCATCACGGCAGGGGAACGGGTGTACCGCTTGAATGCGGGGCAGTGCCTTTTGCACCCGCCGAATGAATTCCATCGCATCCGATCGGAGTGCGGCACCGAGCCTCACGTGCTGAATCTTTCCTTCCATGCCTCGGCAATGCCAACCTACGAGGGCAGGATCTTCGTGCCCGACGGGAGGCTGCAGGAGGAGTTTCTGGAGATCAGCGTGGCCGTTCGAGACGGTTTGCACAATTCCAATGCAGGGCTGCTCAACGAGCAGAGGATCCTGCTGGAGCATTGGCTGCTTCGCGCCGCCAAGAGCGCAGGAGACGACGGTGTTTTGGAAAGCTCCGGCGCTTTGCGCTATGCCGAGATCGTTGGCGTTCTGCAGGAGCATATCTGCGAGCAGCTGAATGCAAACGAGATCGCCGCGCTTTGCTTCATGAGCCTTTCCAATTTGAAAAAGATCTTCACGAAATATGCCGGCATGGGCGTTTCCCGCTATTTTTCCGAGATGAAGATGCGCTATGCGGCGGAGCTTCTCCGAAGCGGTAAGCGCGTGGGAGAGGTGGCGGCAGAGCTGGGCTATACCGACCAAAACTATTTCAGCACCGTATTTCGCAGGATCATGGGCGTGCCTCCGGGGCAGTACCGTGCATAAATCGCCTCAAGGGAGGCATACTGTTTGTTGGATCGGCCGCGCAGGCCGAGAGAACTTCGGCGTGCTTTGCGGCGATGCGTATCCAAAATCAAATAAAAAGGCCAAAAGCAGAGATTTTGTTTGCGATGGTATCCAAAAACGAAGATTATTGTCCGAATTCAAAGAAAAATGCTTGACAAGACGGCCGAATTTTGCTATAATAAGGCGCGGATCGGCTCCGAATGCTCATTCGCATGCAATCGTGCATTAACAATATTATACCTCATGATCTAAAAAAAGTCAATACTGAAAGGAAGAAAGCGATGAATTATATTACTGTGAAGACCTACGATGAGCTGAGCCTGAAGGGGGCGGCTCTGATCGCCGCCGAGATCCTCTCCAAGCCCACTGCCGTTTTGGGACTGGCCACGGGCTCCTCTCCCGTTGGGATCTATCGGAATCTTGTGAAATGGAACCGCGAGGGACTGGTGGATTTTTCCAAGGTGACCTCGGTGAATCTGGATGAATACGTTGGGCTGAAGGGTGACCATCCCCAGTCCTACCGCTACTTTATGCAGGAGAATCTTTTCAACCATGTGAACATCCGTTCCGAGGCTACCTATGTACCCAACGGATGCGCAGAGGACTACGATGCTGAGTGCGCTGGCTACGATCGTTTGGTGGAGGAGCTGGGCGGCACCGATCTGCAGCTGCTGGGCATCGGTCTGGACGGTCATATCGGCTTCAACGAGCCCGCAGACCATTTCGAGGCGGCCACCCACGTGGTGGATCTTCACCCCTCCACCATTGAGGCGAATTCCCGCTTCTTCGACGATGCCGGCGAGGTTCCGAAGAAGGCCGTGACCATGGGAATGGCCTCCATCATGCGCGCAAAGAAAATTCTGCTGATTGCAAACGGGGATGCGAAAAAGGCGGTTTTGGAGAAGGCCTTCTTTGGCCCCATCACGCCGGAGCTGCCCGCATCGATCCTGCAGCTTCACCCCAACGTGACGGTGATCTTCAGCGAGAAATAAGAAAACGGAAAACGATCGGAGCAGAGCCGTGCGGCTCTGCTCCGTTCGTTTTTGCATTATTCCACGGTTTTATCGATCTTGAAGCGGGTGATCTTTCGGGAGGTGTTCTTGGGGAATTCCTCCTGGCGGATCTTCACGCGACCGATGAACTTATAGGAAACGTTCTTGGCGTTGATCTTGCGGACCTCTTCGTTGAAGTAGCCCTGAATATCCTCGATGCCCTTGGCCTTGAAGCCGTCGAAATCGGGATAAATCTCAGCCACGATCAGGTCCTGTTCGGGATGCGCCTTGGAAACGCCCTCGTAGACCACCACCTCGTTCACGCCCCAGATGCCCTGCAGGTCACATTCCAGCTCCTCGGGATAAACGTTCTTGCCGTTGGAGAGAATGATGAGGTTTTTGATACGGCCGGTGATATAGAGCCACTGATCGCCGTCGATCACGCGAACGTAGCCGATGTCGCCGGTGTGGAAATAGCCATCGGCGTCGATGACTGCGCGGGTGGCCTCCTCATTTTCAAAATATCCGAGCATCACGTTGGGGCCCTTGTAGCAGATCTCGCCCTCGCCCTTTTCGTTGGGGGCATCGATCTTTACGTGGCCGCCGATGATGGGGAGTCCCACCGAGCCGTTTTTGCGGCACTCATTGCGGTTGCAGGAGATGAGAGGAGCACATTCGGTGATGCCGTAGCCGTTGAGGATAACAACGCCGATCCCCTCGAAGAAATCGATAATGGATTGGTTGAGAGCGGCGCCGCCGCAGATGATCATCTTCAATTCGCCGCCGAAGTTGGAAAGCACCGACTTCTCAAAGAGGGCGCGCCGAACGTCGATGCCGAGCTTGCGAAGGGTGTTGGAGAGCTTGATGCCCGTTTGCAGCTTTTTGAGCTGACCCGTGCGCTCTGCCGTTGCCATGATCCGCTTATAGAAGGTCTCCACAAAGAGGGGAACCAGGATC
>JAZRCQ010000288.1:0-10050 GCA_045659845.1 Eubacteriales bacterium | reverse complement strand
CGACAATGGCGTTGAGCTCTGCAAGGTCGTTGGGAACGGTCCAGTCGAGAGTGATGTTGGAGAAAGGTGCCTGTGTGCCCCAACGGGAGGGAGTGTTTACGCCGTAAATGAAGCTCTCGATGCACTTCTTGGCCTGCTCGTAGGGAAGGTTGTCTGCCTTAACAAAGGGAGCAAGGTATGTGTCGAAGGAGGAGAATGCCTGTGCGCCTGCCCATTCGTTCTGCATAATGCCGAGGAAGTTTACCATCTGGTTGCAGAGGGTTGCAAGGTGGCGTGCGGGAGAAGAGGTGATCTTTCCGGGGATGCCGCCAAGACCTTCCTGAATAAGCTGCTTCAAAGACCAGCCTGCGCAGTAGCCCGTGAGCATGGAAAGATCGTGGATGTGGATATCGGCATTCTTATGCGCCTTGGCGTTCTCGTCGTCGTAGATCTCGGAGTGCCAATAGTTTGCGGTGATGGCACCGGGGTTGCTCAGGATCAGACCTCCCACGGAATAGGTGACGGTGGAGTTCTCCTTCACGCGCCAGTCGATGCTCTTCACATACTGATCCACCAGCTCCTTGTAGTCCAGAATGGTGGACTTCATATTTCTCAGCTTCTCGCGCTGTCTGCGATAAAGAATGTAGGCCTTGGCCACGTCGGCGTAGCCTGCCTGCACCAAAACGGTTTCTGCGCTATCCTGAATATCCTCCACCGAGATCTCACCGTCGGCAACCTTCGGCTCAAAATCGGAGGTGACCTTCAGGGCGAGAAAATCGATAATGTTCTGATTATAGTGACGGTTGCAGGCCACGAATGCCTGCTGAATGGCATTTGCGATCTTGGATATATCAAAATCCACCAAGCTGCCATCCCGCTTGTTCACACGGTACATACTGTTCTCCTTTCGTTTTTTAGAATGATTCCTGTTCTCGTTTTAAGTTTTGAGGCCTTCAGCCCCGAATATATGTGTTTTGGTGGGCTTTTTTTGCATATTGCAGACATTCTGCCAGCTCCTCCTCGGAGAAGGCGCCGCATCCCTGCCCCAGCAAGTTGCCCGAATCGCGGAAGCATTGAATATAGTAGGGTGTTTGAGGAAGGAGCAGGGATGCCATGATCCCGAAGTCCTGCGGCTCGTGGATCCCCTTCACAGCCGTCGTTCTGAATTCGTGAGGAGTGGCTCCCGCCTCCAGAATGCGAATGCTGCGCAGAAAGGGCTCGGGATCGGCCTCGCACCCCACCGCCGCGGAATACCGCGCAGGCTGATGCTTCAGATCCATCGCCACGTAATCGAGAAGTCCCGTTTGCAAAAGCTGCTCCAGCCGATCGGGCAGCCTGCCGTTGGTGTCCAGCTTCACCGCATAGCCCATATCCTTCACGCAACGGATGAATTCCGCCAGATCGGGACGAAGCAGCGGCTCGCCTCCCGTGATGCAAACCCCGTCGATCAATCCTCTTCGCTTCTTGAGGTACTCCAGCACCTCTCCCTCCAAGGAGCCTCGCTCCATGGGATGGCGAACCAGATCGGCGTTGTGACAGAACGGGCAACGGAGGTTGCAGCCCCCCGTGAAAACCGTGCAAGCCGTTTTCCCGGGAAAATCGAGCAGCGTCATTTTTTGAAAACCCTGAATGTTCACTTCTTCAGCTTCCCCTTTTTTTCGATGCCTATACAGTATATCATAAAACCTTCCGCTTGTCAATATCAAAAACACAATATCTTGTGTTTTTTTCAAAAACAAAATGGCACATCTTGTGTTCGTAAGCGATATTTTTATATAACTTTTTTCGACAAAGCTATTGACATTTCGATTCTTCAACATTTCAAACAAAAATGAAAAATCCTTTTTGTTGCATATTGACAGAAGCGTGAAAATGTGCTATACTGAGCGCAGAAGCAAGGCGATCGCGCAGCTCTCGCCGAAGAAGAGCCCGCGCCCGCCTGCCGCTTCCGCTTTGCCGATGCACAAGCGCAAAGCAATATAAATAAATGAAAGGAACGGTGAGCTCCGCGGAAGCCTCTTCCCCGGAAACACCGTTTGAAGCCGAAGCATGACCGTTTTTATTTTGCGGCGGGACGACCGCGCCGTTGCCATCAGCGTTTCCAAAAAAGATGCCCTTAAAGCCGCCGCCGAGGAGGCCGCCGAGGCAGAGCACGCCATTCTGAACAGCGTCCCTCCGGCAGGACAAACGCATCGCGCGGGCGAATCCAACTCCCTGATCGAGGTGCGGCTCAAAAGCGGACGGCGGCTCTATCTGGATGCCCCCGGCATCGGAAGTGCCTTGGCCGCCATCGGGCTGCAGGGGCTCGCCAAGCCCGAGGAGCTTTTGCTCGTTCGGGAATATTTTGTGGAGCATGAGGATGAGGACGAGGAGGAGCAAAAGCCCGTCCGCCAATTAACGTTCTACGAGGAGCGCGGCATCTCCCCCCTCACCAAAAAGCTTCTGCCCTTGGTGGATGACGGCGGCTTCCGTCTCTTCGCCCACTCCATCGACACCGTGAACTATATGGACTCCGAGGAGGAGCTGAAGCAATTTGAGATCAGCGGCCACACCTATCGCGACGCGGAGCATCCTCCCTATCAGGGGCTCGCCGGCTGGACGGCCGCCGACATCGTGAAGGACACCTACTACGTTTGGGAATACCTGTTCATCGAGTCCACGGGCATGCTGCTCGATCAGATGAATGCCCACTCCACCTACAAAAACACCCGTAATCCGATGGAGGCCTTCCTCAGTGCCTGTCTCTTTGAATTCTGGGGATGCTATGATAGCCGCTATCCCCACACCCTCTATCAAGGGCTTCTGCGCGGCAGCTTCCGCCCGCAATATCCGCTGATCGCCGAATTCAATAAGGTGTTCTGAGCGGCAACACATCCCCAACGGTCATGTCGTTGGGGATGTGTTTTTGCATAAAATCTCGTTTGTTTTTTGTAGATTATTTAAAAATCCATTGACAAGCCTCGAATGCCTTGTTAAAATAATATCAGGGATATCCGCCCTGCACTTACACGCTCAAGAAGGAGGCAGCACAATATTCCATAAAAAGGTCCCCCATAATGATATGCACCCCAAAAGTTAGACACTTTTGGGGTGCATATCTTAGCCGTTGGGGGCGTTTTCATCGTTCCGATATGGCTCTTACAGCGTTTTCAGAAACTCCTCGATGCGGCGAAGCGCCTCGCGGATGTGGTCGGTGGAATAGCAATAGGAGGCGCGCACAAAGCCCTCGCCGCCCTGCCCGAAGGCCGTTCCCGGCACCAGCGCCACCTTCTGCGAATAGAGCAGGCGCTCACAGAATTCATCGCTGGTCATGCCCGTGGAGCGGATGCAGGGAAAGGCATAAAAAGCTCCCTTCGGCTCCCGACAGGTCAGTCCGATGCGGTTGAAGCCGCCAACGATCAGACGGCGGCGCATATCGTATTCCTCCATCATGTTCTTCACCGCCTCGTCGCCGTGGCGCAATGCCTCAATGGCTGCGTACTGCGCCGTGGTGGGAGCGGACATGATGGCATACTGATGGATCTTGGTGATCTGCTTCATCACGGGCTCGGGGCCGCAGGCATAGCCCATGCGCCAGCCCGTCATGGAAAAGGTTTTGGAGAAGCCGTTCACGATCACGCACCGCTCCTTCATCCCCTCCAGCGAGGCAATGGAAACGTGCGATTTGCCGCCGAAGGTCAATTCGGCATAGATCTCGTCGGAAAGCACCAGCACGTTGGTGCCGCGCAAAACCTCCGCCAAGGCCTCCAGATCCTCTCTTTCCATGATCGCTCCCGTGGGATTGCAGGGATAGGGCAGAATGAGAGCCTTGGTGCGCGGAGAGAGCGCCGCTCTCAGCTGCTCCGGCGTCACCTTGAAATCATGCTCGGCCGTGGTCTCGATGATCACGGGAACGCCGCCCGCAAAGCGCACCATCGGCTCGTAGCAAACGTAGCTGGGCTGGGGAATGATGATCTCATCCCCGGGGCAGATCACGGCGCGAAGCGTGGCGTCGATGGCCTCCGAGCCGCCCACCGTGACGAGGATCTCGGTGGCGGGATCGTAGCCAACGGAGTATTTTCTCTTCATATAAGAGGAGATCTCCGTGCGGAGCGTTTCCAGACCGCGATTGGCGGTGTAGCGCGTTTTGCCCGCCTCCAGCGAAAGGATCCCCGCCTTGCGGATCTCCCAAGGCGTTGGGAAATCGGGCTCACCCACGCCCAGCGAGATCACGCCCTGCATGGATTCGGCAATGTCAAAATATTTTCGGATCCCCGAGGGCGGAACCGCCGTCACCACGGGGGATAGAATCTTTTCGTAGTCCATCACAGAGAATAGCTTCCCCTCTCGTCCTCGCCGCCCATCAGCTCCACATCCATTTCCTTATAGCGGCGCAGAACGAAATGCGTGGCCGTGGAGGTCACGGATTCCATGGTGGAAAGCTCCTTGGCGATGAAATTGGCCACCTCGGGAAGCGTTTTTCCCTTCACCACCACGTTCAGATCATACACGCCCGACATCAGATAGACCGATTCCACCTCGGGATATTTCATCACCTTGGCGGCGATCTCCTCAAAGCCCAGTCCTGCCTTGGGCGTGACCTTCAGCTCGATAATGGCCGAAACGTTGGCATCGTCCAGCCGCTCCCAGTCGATCACGGCCTTGTAGCCGCGAATGATGCCCGCCTGCTCCATCTCCACGATCTCGCGGCGAACCTCCTCCTCGGTGATCCCCAGCATCACAGCCAGATCCGCCTCGGGAACGCGGGAATCACGGCTGAGAAGCTTCAATAATTTTCTGTTCATGCTTCACTCCTCAATGCGAACGACGGAATCGATCACCACGGGCGTTTTGGGAACGTCGTCATACCAGCCCATGCGGCCGGTCTGCACGGCGGCGATCTTCTCCACCACGTCGAAGCCCTCCGTCACCTTACCGAAGGCGGCATACTGGCCATCCAGATAGCCTGCATCCCGATGCATGATGAAGAACTGGGAGGAGGCGGAGTTGGGATCGTTGGTGCGCGCCATGGAAAGCACGCCGGGGGCATGATGAATATCGTTGTTGGCATAGCCGTTGGCGCGGAATTCGCCCGCAATGGCAGGTGCTTCGATCTGCTCAAAGCTTTCGTTGAAGCCGCCGCCCTGAATCATGAAGCCGCTGATCACGCGGTGGAAGATCATGCCGCTATAGAAGCCCTCGTCCACCAGTCGCAGAAAGTTTGCCACGGTGCGGGGGGCCTTGTCGGGATACAGCTCGGCGATCATTTCGCCATAGTCTCTCACGTTGATTCTGATCTTTTTGATTTCCATTTTCACAGTTCCTTTCAGGATCGTATTTTTTTCTGCAAAGCAATTTTTCATTCATTCCATTGGATAGGCCAGAGCGAAAAGCTCCTCCAGCCGCGCCCTCTGCCCCGTGAGGTGCAGGAAGGCAAAAAGGGTTTCCAGACCCGTGGCCATGCGATATTCCATGGGGCTGGCGCTCTTGGGGATATTGAGATGCCCCGAATTTCTTCCGCGCTTATAGTAGCGCTCCTCCTCCTCGGAAAGCAAGGGCAGGATGCGCTTCACGGCCTCTGCCTGCGCGGATGCCTTCACAAACAGCCTTGCCTCGGCATTGAGACGCCCCGAGGAGGAATAGCCCGCCTCCACCAGCCGCTCTCTTACCATCAGCTCCATCACGCAGTCGCCAAGATACGCCAACGCGGCCGTGCTGATCTCATTCATGGGCTGCATTCCGCTTGCCTCCTTTATTCCTCTGTCAGATCCACCTGCATCAGCTTGGCCTGATCGATCCTTCCTTTGGTTCTTTCAAAATATTGCGCGTTGCTCCGCATCATCATCAGAATATGATTATTCAGCGTTCTGCCCTCGGCCTTTGCAACGTAGGCCATCTTCCGCAGAAGCTCCTCGGGGAGCCGCACGGTGATCTCGGTTTGATTTTTCATCCTTGCTCCTTCCTTGAAACGAAACGGACGCGACCGAAATCGCGCCCGTTTGATTCGGATCCGATCAGTTCACTTCCAGATCGCCCTGAATGACGAAATAGAGAGAACCGCTATATTCCACGATATACCAATCGTTCTTCACGAAGGTACCCGTTTGTCCCTTTGCTACCACCGACACCACCGTGCCCTTCGCAACGGTTTGAGCAACCGCGCCGTCGGGAGTGGTGCGCAGGCTGATATCATTCTTTGCCTTCATGGAGATGGCAGAGGAGGTCTTTTCAAAGCTATACATGGTCACCAGCTGATCCAGCGAGAGAACGGGAGCGGAGGGCGTGCCGTCGGCGTTTCTGGTGAGACTGCTGTAGGCCACGAAGTAGTAGCCGATCTCGGCATCCTCAACCAAGCACCAGGTGATCTCCTCGCTCTTGCCTTCGGGCGTTTGACCGGCGATCTTGCCTGCCGCCACAGCCTTCACGGGATCTCTCTTATAGAGAAGCTTGATCACGTTGGTATCCTTGCCGTTCTCCTGCACTCTGGTGGGAGTGCTGCGGCCGAAGGCATTGTCCACGCCGATATAGAGGTTTTGAGCGGTCTCAAACTGCTCCAGCTCGGGATAAGCCTGCAGGAGCTGCTCCAGCGTTGCCTTCTCGCCCGCGGTGACGGCCAGGCAGGAGGAGGCTACGTAGTACTGCTTCTTCACGGAGCCCTCCAGCCACTGCACCATGCACCATGCCACGTCCTCAACGGTTCCCTTGGCCACAACGGTCACGGCAGTTCCCTTGGGAAGGCCCTCGGCAACCGCCAGCGTGCCGCGCTCGTCGGCATAGGGCTTGGTGCGGATATTCGCGGTGGGCGTGCAAACGTAGAGGGTGATGGGGCTATCCAGCGCGGTGAAATACTTATCATAGTCCTCGGTGACGCCGGTGGAGGTGACGGAAAGGAATTCCGACTTGATAAAGCCGGTCTTCTTGCTATCCTCCTCGGTCCACTCGATCTTGCTCCAGGTGCCGTTCTCGGCGATCACCTGCACGGCATCGCCCTTGGAGCGGCTGCCGAGGATCAGAGAATAGCTGTTCTCTGCCGAGGGATAGAGGCGAATGTTCACCGAGCCGGTGTTCACGTAGAGCGTCTTGCCGCAAGCGGTGAAGGTTTTTTCCAGCAGATCATCGGTGGTGAGCAGGCTGCTGGCGATGTAATATTCCTGTCCCTGATACTCCACCTTGCTCCAGCTGGAGCTCTTGCCGATGCGGTGCAGCTCGGTGAGCTGGCCCAGCTGAATGTTTTCCGCCGTGTTGGTCACCAGCTTCAGAACGGCGTTCTTGGAGGTGATGTAAACGGTGGAATCATCGGGCGTGTAGGTTACCTTGGAGGGATCGTTCTGCGGCAGGATCGGAGTGTTCCCGCCGTTGGTGGTCATATTCTGCTGATAGCTTCCCTCGTTGCCGGTGGGAAGCTCGTTGCCGCTATCCACCACGCAGGAGGCAAGCCCTGCCGAAAGCATTCCTGCCAGGATCAGCAGGCTCACGGTTCTTTTCAATTTCATAGTGTTCGTTCTTCCTTTCTTCAATGAACTTCCTGTACGTCTCAGCGTTTATCAAACGGGCATTTCCCGAAAATAGGCATAATACGGACTATACATATATATTTTAACATATATCGGAAGTCTTGTCAATGAGGAATCGTTGTTTTTTTAGGATTTTTTTGCGGCTTTTTTGTTTTTCTCAACCGATTTCAACGGTGTAGACGTGGATGCGGCTCTCGCCCGCTCCCAACCTTGCAAGATCCGCCTTTTCCTCCAGCACAGTCACCCTTCCGCTATCGGCAGGCAAGCAGATCCACGGCTCCATGCATAGATATTCCGCTCCGGGGCATTTCCAAAGCCCCAGCCAATCGAAGCCGTCGTAAATGATCCGAACGTAGCCCTCCGCGCCGTCGGAGGCCAGCACCGCCTCGTTGCCCGTTTCGCAAAGGAACACCGACTCCCGCGCAAAGATCTCGTCGTCCAGCAGGAAGCGCCGTCCCTCGGAAAGTGCAAAGGGGCGCGTGCCGCCGGCGGGAAAGACCTGAGATTCATCGAAGCAGGCCGCCCGAACGGACGAGCCCTTTGGGAAGGAAACGTAATAATCCGAAAGCGTTCCGCCTCCGAAAGGCACGCGGAAGCCGGGATGGCCACCGTAGCCGTAGAACATAGGCTCCTCGCCGCGATTGGTGATCTCGGCCAAAACCGAAAGGCGGTTGCCCTCCAGCCGATAGGTGATGCGAACGGCAAAGGAATAGGGATAGATGCTCCGCGTGTCCTCTCCGTCGGTCTGCACAAGAACCAGCTCCTGCTCGTCGGCACGCTCCACGGTGGCTTCGCGAAGGCGGAAAAAGCCGTGGATCCCCATATCATAGGAGCGGCCCTTGGCAACGTATCTGCCCTCCCACTGCCTGCCGCAGAAGGGGAACAGAATGGGAGCGTGCTCCTCCCAGTAGGCCGCATCGCCCTGCCAGAGCCGCTCTCTTCCCTTCTGATCGCGAATCGATTGTATCTCAGCTCCCCGATCCGAAATTTCAACCGTGAGCTCGTTGTTTTTTAGCGTGTAGATCATGCCGCGCCTCCCGTTTTTTCATTTTTCTCTTCCATTTTAGCACACTTTCCCGCATAATGCAAGCCAAAACGAACACAATAAGAAAAAACTTTCGCAAGGAGGCTGACCGTGCAAGGCATTTTGTCACTGTCGGCGGCCGTTCTTTCCCACGGAACGGCGGTCGGCAAAAAAGAATTCGAGGGGCCGCTGGGCGATCGCTTCGATCTTCACGATCCGAGTGATCGCTTCGGCCAAAAAAGCTGGGAGACCGCCGAGGGCGAGATGCAAAGGCAGGCGCTGGCCGTGGCACTGGATCGCGCGGGACGGCGGGATCGCGACGTTGGCGCGCTGTTTGCGGGAGATCTGCAGAACCAATGCGTGGGCTCGGCCTATGGCCTGCTCTCCTACGACGTTCCCTATCTCGGCCTCTACGGTGCCTGCTCCACCTGCGCGGAGGCGCTTCTGCTGGCCTCCCTCGCCGTTTCCTCGGGAGCGATCCCCCTTTGCGCCACTGTGACCTCCTCCCATTTCTGCGCCGCCGAGCGACAGTACCGTTCTCCGCTGGAGTATGGCTCTCAGCGTGCCCCCACCGCGCAATGGACGGTAACGGGAGCCGGTGCTTTTTTGGTTTGCTCCTCCAAAGAGGCCATCGGCGCGCCGCGCATCACAGCGGGGATGGTGGGCAAAGTGGGCGACTTCGGCATCAACGACGCCGCGAATATGGGTGCCGCCATGGCCCCTGCCGCACTGGACACCCTGCGTCGCTATTTTAAGGAAACAGAAACCGCTCCCCGCGAGTTCGACGCCATTATCACAGGTGATCTGGGCTATGAGGGGGCATCCATTCTGCAGGAGCTTCTGGCCGCAGAGGGGCTGGATCCCGAGGACAGACTGGACGATTGCGGCAAGCGGATCTACCATCGGGAGCGGCAGGACGTTCACAGCGGCGGCTCCGGCTGCGGATGCTCGGCGCTGGTGTTGGCCGCCGATCTGCTTCCTCGCCTGCAAAGCGGCGAATGGAAACGGATGCTCTTTCTCGCCACGGGAGCCATGATGAGCCCCGACAGCATCAAGCAAGGCGGCAACATTCTGGCCGTGGCGCATCTTCTGGAGCTGCAATGTCCGGCTCGGTCGGGAGGTTGAGCATGGAGATCCTGCTTTCCTGCAGCCGCGCCTTTCTCGTTGGCGGCTTGTTCTGCGTGATCGCGCAGATCCTCATCGACAAGACCTCCCTCACCCCTGCAAGAATCCTCGTTTGCTACGTGGTGGCCGGCGTGGTCCTCGGCGCCTTGGGGCTCTACCGCCCCTTGGCAGACTTCGCAGGCGCCGGAGCGACCACGCCGCTCACGGGCTTCGGCTATCTCATCTCGGAGGGCGTCCGCAAGGCCGTGGACAGTCAAGGGCTGATCGGCGTTCTGTCGGGGCCTCTCGCGGCGGCCTCGGCAGGGATCGGCGCGGCATTGGTGTTCGGCTTTCTGGCTTGTCTGATCTTCCGCGGGAAGCCTAAGCATTGAGCAGACCTGCCCCGCCGAAATATGCCAAAAGGACGCTCCGCCGCCGAGGTCTTGGGCG
>JAZRCQ010000287.1:0-5853 GCA_045659845.1 Eubacteriales bacterium | reverse complement strand
AGGCCTTCCTGAAGCTGGCCGATTCCGAGAACCTGCAGGCCTGCCCCGTGGCCACCGTGAAGGCCGAGGCGCGTCTCACCATGCATTGGAACGGCAACACTATCGTGGATATCAGCCGCGAGTTCCTCAATTCCAACGGTGCTGAAAAGCATATCAACGTGAAGGCCTGCAAGCCTGCCGATTTCCGGAAGAGCGTGGATGGCGACTTTGCCAACACCTATCGCGCGCTGGCGGCAGATCTGAATATCTGCTCCAAGAGAGGCCTCTCCGAGCGCTTCGATTCCACCATCGGCGCAGGTACGGTTCTGATGCCCTTCGGAGGAAAGAACCAGCTCACTCCCATTCAGAGCATGGTGCAGAAGATCTCCGTGGAGCAGAAGCACACCGACGATTGCTCGCTGATGTCTTGGGGCTACAATCCCTTCATCACCGAGAAGAGCCCCTACCACGGTGCATACCTTGCCGTTGTGGAATCGGTGGCCAAGCTGATCGCCACGGGTGCGGAATTCAAGGACGTTTATCTCACCTTCCAAGAATATTTTGAAAAGCTCGGCAAGGATTCTGCCCGTTGGGGCAAGCCTCTGTCCGCGCTTCTGGGTGCCTTCCGCGCGCAGAAGGAGCTGGGAATCGGCTCCATTGGCGGCAAGGACTCTATGAGCGGCTCCTTCGAGAAGCTGGACGTTCCTCCCACGCTGGTGTCCTTTGCAGTCACCACCGAAAAAACGGGCGACATCGTGTCTCCCGAGTTTAAGAAGGCAGGCAACCGCGTTGTTCTGATCCGTCCTGCCTACGGTGCGGACGGTCTCCCCGTGGCTTCCTCTCTGATCGAGGTCTTTGGTCGCGTGGCGGCACTTCTGCGCTCGGGCAAGGCCGTTTCCTGCTACACGCCCACGCTGGGCGGCGTGGCTGAGGCCGTGATGAAGATGGCCTTCGGAAACGGACTGGGCTTCCGCTTTGAGGACACGGTTTCCCAAGAAACCCTGTTTGGCTATCACTACGGCTCCTTCCTTCTGGAGGTGACCGAGGAGGTGGCGGATGCCGAGACCATCGGATTTGTCACCGCAGAGCCCGTGATCGCGCGCGGCTCGGAGAGTCTGACTCTCAGCGAGCTGCTGGGCGTCTACGAGGACAAGCTGGAGAGCGTTTACAGCTGCAATATCCCCGATCGCAAAACTCCCATGGAGAATTTCTCCTACACCGCAGGCACCAAGGTGAAGGCCCCTGCCGTGAAAACGGCGAAGCCCAAGGTGCTGATCCCCGCATTCCCCGGCACCAACTGCGAATTTGACAGCGCCAAGGCCGTGAGAGACGGCGGCGCCGAGGCGAAGATCCTTGTGATCAACAACCTTACCGCCGATGGCATCAAGAGGAGTGTGGAGACCTTTGCCAAGGAGCTGAAGGATGCGCAGATGGTGTTCATCCCCGGTGGCTTCTCCGGCGGCGACGAGCCCGACGGAAGCGGCAAGTTTATCACCGCGTTCTTCCGCAATGCGGCCATCAAGGAGGGCGTCACCGAGCTTCTGGAGCGCCGCGACGGTCTGATGTGCGGTATCTGCAACGGCTTCCAGGCTCTCATCAAGCTGGGTCTCGTGCCCTACGGTAAGATCATCGACACCGATGAGACTTGCCCCACGCTCACCTTCAACACCATTTCCCGCCATCAGTCGAGGATCGTGCGCACGCGCATCGCATCCAATCTGTCTCCTTGGCTGGCGCTCACCAACGTTGGCGACGTGTATAACGTTCCGATCTCCCACGGTGAGGGACGCTTCCTGGCCGACGAGGCCCTGATCCGTCAGCTGGCGGCAAACGGCCAGATCGCCACGCAGTACGTGGATCTGGACGGCAACGCCACCGGTGACGTGCATTTCAATCCCAACGATTCCATGTATGCAATCGAGGGCATCACCTCGCCCGACGGCCGCGTGTTCGGTAAGATGGGACACAGCGAGCGTATCGGCGCAGGCCTCTATCGCAACGTGCCGGGTGAATATGACATCCGCATGTTCGAGGCGGCCGTGAAGTATTTCAAGTAATCGAAAAAAACGGAGGATCTTGTCATATGCAGTACAAAACCGACATTGAGATCGCGCAGGCGTGCGAAATGAAGCACATCAGCGAGATTGCGAAAACTGCAAACGTGGATGCGAAATACGTGGAGCAGTACGGAAATTACAAGGCAAAGATCGATCTGGCGCTTCTGAATGAGGATCGTCCGAACGGAAAGCTGATTCTGGTGACGGCCATCACCCCTACCCCTGCGGGCGAGGGAAAGACCACCACCACCATCGGCCTTCCCCACGGTCTGCGCCGCATCGGCAAGAACGTTACCGTGGCGCTTCGTGAGCCCTCCCTCGGCCCCGTGTTCGGAGTCAAGGGAGGTGCCGCAGGCGGCGGCTACGCGCAGGTGGTTCCCATGGAGGATATCAACCTGCATTTCACGGGAGACTTCCACGCCATCGGAGCGGCCAATAATCTGCTGGCGGCTATGCTGGATAACCATATTCAGCAGGGCAATGCGCTGGGAATCGATGCGAGAAAGATCACCTGGAAGCGTTGCGTGGATATGAACGACCGTCAGCTCCGCTTCGTGGTGGACGGCTTGGGCGGAAAGGTGAACGGCGTGCCCCGTGAGGACGGCTTTGATATCACCGTTGCCTCCGAGATCATGGCGGTTCTCTGTCTTGCCACCTCCATCACCGACCTCAAGGAGCGCCTCTCCCGCATCATCGTTGGCTACACCTATGATGATCAGCCCGTCACAGCAGGCCAGCTGAAGGCCGCAGGTGCAATGACGGCTCTTCTGAAGGACGCTCTGAAGCCCAATCTGGTGCAAACGCTGGAGGGCACCCCTGCCTTCGTGCATGGCGGCCCCTTTGCCAATATTGCCCACGGATGCAACTCCGTGATCGCCACCAAGATGGCGATGAAGATGGGCGACTATGCCGTCACCGAGGCTGGCTTCGGAGCCGATCTCGGCGCGGAGAAGTTCCTCGATATCAAGTGCCGCATGGCAGGGCTCACGCCCGATGCCGTGGTGGTGGTTGGCACCGTTCGCGCGCTGAAGATGCATGGCGGGCTGGCAAAAACCGAGCTTGCCACGGAAAATCTGCAGGCGCTGGAGGCAGGTATTCCCAATCTGCTGCGCCACGTGTCCAACATCAAGGACGTCTACGGTCTGCCCTGCGTGGTGGCCATCAACCGCTTCCCAACGGACACCGATGCGGAGATCGAGTTTATCATTGAGAAATGCCGTGAGCTCGGCGTGAACACCGTTCTGTCCACCGTTTGGGCAGAGGGCGGCAAGGGCGGCGAGGCCATGGCGCGCGAGGTGGTTCGTTTGTGCGAGGAGGAGAAGGGCAGCTTCACCTTCAGCTATGACGATGATCTCAGCATTTCCGAAAAGATCGAGGCGATCGTGAAGAAGATCTACCGCGGAAACGGCGTCAGCATTTTGCCGGCCGCAAAGAAGCAGATCGCAACGCTGGAGGCCTTGGGCTTTGGAAAATGCCCCGTTTGCATTGCTAAAACGCAGTATAGCTTTTCGGATGATCCCACCAAGCTGGGAGCTCCCGAGAATTTCACCGTCACCGTGAAAAACGTGAAGATCTCCGCAGGCGCAGGCTTTGTGGTGGTGCTCACCGGTGACATCATGACCATGCCCGGACTTCCCAAGGCTCCCGCCGCCGAAAAGATCGACGTGGACGAGAGCGGAAAGATCGTTGGACTGTTCTGATTTTGATATCTAAACAAAGTGGCAACCGCCGAAGCGGTTGCCACCGATTTTTTATCCGTAGACCGAGGTGATGGGGTGAGTAAGGCAGGGGATGGAGCGGCTGATCTCCAGAATTGCTTCACGGGAGCGTTGCTCCAAGCAATCGCAAAGCCGAGGGTTCTCGGCCACCACAAGGAGCGCGGCCAACGCGGCGGCGGCAGGAGCGGCAAAGATGGGGGAGAGGGGAAATTCTCCCGTTGCCTCCAGCCGGATGCCAACCTCTGCGCTCTGCGGCTCCATGCCGTAGGTGCGCCGATAGGCGGCATCCAGCGCCACGTAGCGCGCGCAGAAGAGGGGCAGAAGATAGGGGGCGCGCGTTTCGTAGTCGTCGTTTTCTCCAACCTGCCGAAGCTCGCTTGCCAGATGGACTGCGGAATCAAAGATCTCGCGGTTGGTCAAGCAGGATCACCTCCGAATCAGATCTCGGTGCTGATGAGGAGCTTCACCGCCTCGTTGGGGCGGATCATCTTAGCGCCGTAGAGATAGAGCCCCTTCATGCCGTCGGCAAAGCGGAATTCGGGACGGTAGGCCTCCACCTCGGAGAGCTGCTCTGCAAAGGCGATGGCGCGTCGGGAGCGCATCATGCAGCAGTAGCCCTCTCCGGAACCGAGATCCTCCGTGGGAATGTTGTTGGAAACAAAGATCTTGCAGCCGCAGAAGGTACCCAGCTGACCGTTGAGGATAGAATCCTCGGCGGCGAGACCGTGGAAGAGCGTGGATTTCATCAGCAGGGAAGCAACGGCGGGGGATACCTCCAGCACCACGTCATTGAAATCGGTAATGCCGTTTTCCATCAGATGGGTGCGCGCCTGCAGAACGGTGTTCACGATGTTTTCGGGAGTGGGCTCCTCATTTTCAACGGTCTCGGAGGCACTGCCAACGAGACTGTAAATGTAGGCATCGGCGCAGTTGGCCAAAGACTCTGCGGCATTCTTCAGTGCCAGCTGCATCAAGCCGGGCACGGCCTGCGCGCGATCCACGTCGTCGATCTGAAAATTGAAATACTTGGCCTGATCGATCACAAGCTCCGCAACGGTGTCGCTGAGAACCTCGGGAGCGGCAAGATTGGTGTTTTTGGTGTAGTCGCCAATGGTCACGCTGTTCAGACCGCAGATCTTCACAGAGCTGCCCTTTTCGCGGATCTCGCCCTCGTATTCACGAGTACAGTTGGAAACGGCGGTGTGCTTTTTGTCGAGCTCGCGGAGCAAACTCTCGCTCCAAACGGTGGGAATAAAGTTTTTAATTGCCATAATATTGTTCCTTTCTTTGAATAAGATTTAGTTTTATTATAAATAATTGGGTGAAAATACGTGAAGAACGGTGCTTCAGCGCCATTTTTGCATGGAGAGAAGGATCTCGTTATAATTTCTGCGCACTTCGGCGGCATTCATGGCGCGCACCTCCTCGGGAGAATAGTATCCCGTGGGGGCAACGGTCACAGCTCCCGTGGAGCGGGCCCGATTGATCGCATTGCGCTCTGCGGCAAGCTGAGCAATGCGCTCGCGGCGGCGATTGGAAAGCGCGTAGGCCGCCGCCAGCGGGATGCCGCGCCGAACGTTCTCCCAAACGTCATCGGGAAGGGAATCCGGAGATACGTTTGGATAAAGCTCAGCAAATTCTGCGCAATCGTCCTCCATGTGCCTTGAGGGGGATCGAGCCGGCAGAGCCTGCTCCGGCTCGGTCACCCTTTGTCGGAGGGATTCCAGCCCGTGATCATCCGCCAGAGGCTCCTGATCCAACGGATCAGATAGCTCAGCAGCAGATGGAGGATCAAGCGGCGCAGATGTCGGGGAAGTCTTCTCCTTCGGTTGTTCTCCGCGCTCCTCGCTTGCTTCAGTCTCCGCTTCAGCGAGCGCGCTGTCCACCTCAGCTTCACAAGGATCGGTTTGTGCTTGCTCATACATTTTTTCAGTGTCCTTTCTTTTCAATGCTCTGCAGAAGAGCGTTTTTGTTGTTGAGGCATCCATCGGGCAGATGCTCCAGATACTGCGGGATCGAAATATGACCCCCGTCCAGCAGGTGATCCAGAACGGACTCGGTGGCCGCAGGGGTGAACTGATTTAGCCGTCCCGTTTCTG
>JAZRCQ010000286.1:0-2093 GCA_045659845.1 Eubacteriales bacterium | reverse complement strand
CTGATTTATGAGAAGGCGGAGAGCGCCTCGGATCGGCTTCAGTTGTTTCTTCTGGAGCCGGGAGCCATCGCCAGAATATCGTCGTCGTCATCCATCGGAGCGGGACGGCGAACGGCAGGCTTGGTGGGGATCGGCTTAGTGGAAACGTTTGGCCGTGCAGGCTTCTGTACCACAGGCTCAGCAACGGGCTCAGTCGTTCTGCCGAGACGGAAGGGCGACTCGGGATTGGTCTTCACGGTGTTGCCCGCTCTCGTATCGTCGCCGGGCTTCTTTTCAAAGCCGGTAGCAATAATGGTGATCCGCATCTCGTTTTCCAGCGTTTCATCAAAGGAAACGCCCCAGATGATATTGGCCTCGGGGTTTGCCTCCTGCGTGATCAGCGAGGATGCATAATCCACGTCCTCCAAACCAACGTCGGGAGAAACGGCCATGCTGATCAGGATGCCCTTTGCACCCTTGATGGAGGTCTCCAGCAGGGGGCTGGAGATCGCCTCTCTGGCGGCCAGCTCGGCCTTGTCCTTGCCCGTGGCAGAGCCCACGCCCATGTGCGCATAGCCCGCATTGGCCATCACGCTGGTAACGTCGGCAAAGTCCAGATTGATAAAGCCGGGAACGTTGATCAGATCGGAAATACTCTGCACGCCGCGGCGCAACACGTCATCGGCCACGCTGAAGGCATTGGAAAGGGTGATCTTCGCGGAGGAGATCAGCTTCAGTCGCTCGTTGGGGATCACCACAAGGGAGTCCACATACTGTGCCAGCTCGGCGATTCCCTCCTCGGCCTGCTTCATTCTCCGAGGGCCCTCAAAGGCAAAGGGCTTGGTGACAATGCCGATGGTGAGAATATCCATTTCTCTGGCCATGCGCGCCACGATGGGAGCCGCGCCCGTACCCGTGCCGCCGCCCATGCCTGCGGTGATAAACAGCATATCGGTGCCCTCCAGCACCTCACGGATCTCCTCAATGGATTCCTCGGCCGCTCTGGCTCCGATCTGCGGCTTTGCGCCCGCACCGTAGCCTCTGGTGATCTTCTCGCCGATAATCACCTTGTTGGGCACCTCGGAATTCTTGAATGCCAGCTTATCGGTGTTCAGCGCGTAGATCTCCACGCCCTGAATATTGGTTTTGACCATGCGGTTCACCGCATTGCCTCCACCTCCGCCGACGCCAACGATCTTGATCTTTACACCGCAATCACTCACGGTATCGTCATGCTCAAATAACATTTTCGCTGCCAAACTTGCCTGACGGCAAAGCTTCCTTTCTTAAAGTTTTGTCGCTTTTCGGAGTCTATCACGGGAAAAGCCTCCCTTCCTTCGGAGGGAGGCGTCGCCCGACAGAATCCCGTGATCAGTTATTCTTCTTTCTGGTGTTTTTCATCATATCGAGGATATCGTCCATGTCGTCATCCTCAATGGTGGACTTGGGAGCAGGTCTGGGAGCAGGTCTTGCGCCCATAGGCTTCGGGGGAGCCTTGCGAACGGGCTGCTCTGCGGCAGGCTTCGCCATGGGCTTGTCCATAGAAGCATCGGCTGCGCTCTCGGTGATCTCTCTCTTGAAAACAGGGTTCTTCTTTTCGTTGATGGCGCGTCTGTTGGCGTCCTCGGGCTTCTTCTCGAAGCCGGTGGCAATGATGGTGATCTTCATCTCATCCTCAAGCTCGGGATCGAAGGATACACCCCAGATCACGTTTGCCTCTGCGCTTGCCTCTTGAGAAATGAGAGTTGCGGCGAGATCCACGTCGTCCAGATTGACATCCTCGGAAACAGCCATGCTGATCAGGATGCCCTTTGCACCCTTGATGGAGGTTTCCAGCAGGGGGCTGGAGATGGCCTCCTTAGCAGCCTGCTCGGCCTTGTCCTTACCCGTGGCAGAGCCCACGCCCATGTGCGCGTAGCCTGCATTGGCCATCACGCTGGTGACGTCGGCAAAGTCCAGGTTGATAAAGCCGGGAACGTTGATCAGATCGGAAATGCTCTGGACACCGCGGCGCAGCACGTCGTCGGCGATATGGAATGCATTTGCCAGAGAGATCTTCGCGGAGGAGATCAGCTTCAGGCGCTCGTTGGGGATCACCACCAGAGAGTCCACGT
>JAZRCQ010000285.1:0-13270 GCA_045659845.1 Eubacteriales bacterium | reverse complement strand
CGGCACATACGGCACGGTGCCGTTATAGATCTCCGTGCCGAGCAGCTCGATGATGATCCCATCCGCAAATTCCGGATCGGATACGCCGCTCGCCTCCCGCGGTGAAAGGAGACGGTGAACGCTGTAAACGTCGTATAGGATCGCGTTATAATGCACCGTTCCGCCGTCCCGCATTCGGGAGGGAACGGGGATCAACAGCACGGCCGCCAGAAGCACGGCTGCAACGATCGCAAGTCTTTTCATGCTCCCCCTCCCCGCGCCGTTGCCTCAGATCACGCCCTTTTGCAGAACGATGTTTGCATACAGTGCAGCCTCACCGGTGGCCACGATGGCATAGCAGCGGCGGCTCATATCGTAGAAGGCATAGCGTTCGATCTCCTGCATGGCCTCCTTGCCTCTGCCCTCGCATCGAGAGGCGATCTCGGCATAGGTATCCCAAACGGGAGTCTTCACGTCCTCTCCCGGCGTGACCTGCATCACGCCCATGGGCTTATCTGTGCTTTTATCCAACGGAAAGAGCGGAAGAATGGCCTCCAACAGCTCGGGGATGCCATGTCCGTCGCATCGGATCACGATGGTGTCCTTTCCCACGGATTCAACCGGGAAATTAGCATCGGCCAACAGAATGCGGTCGCCGTGCCCCATTTCGCACAACACCTTCAAGAGGGCGGGAGAGATGATTTTCGGAATTCCTTTCAGCATAACGGTTCTCCTTTTCGTTTGTTTTCGTTGATCTCGGTCGGGCGAGGGCTCAGCCCTCAGCCTTCAGATATTCCATGCAGGCGGCCGCCTCATCCAAGCCGGAGGGCGTGAGCGTTTCGCTCTCCACCACCATTTTCCAGCCCTGCGCGGAGGCATAGGCGATCACGTCCTTCACGGGTGCCGTTCCGCGGCCGAGAGGAATGCCCTTGCTGTCCGCAAAGCCATCCTTGATGTGGATCACGCGGATCCGATCCTGCAGGCGCTTCAGCACCTCCACGGAATCCACGCCTGCGGCATAGGTCCAGAAGGTGTCGATCTCAAAATCAATATTCGTTCTTCTCTCCAGCTCACTGTGAATGGTGGAGCCCCAAGGCTTCACCTTGAATTCGCCCGAATGATTATGGAAGGCCAGGCGAATTCCCTCGGCGGCCAGAATGGGCTGAGCGAAGTTCATCACGTTGCAGAAATCCTCGATCTTCTGCAGGGTGGAAAGATCGGCTCCGGGCACGATGTAGCAGGGGTTTCCGATCGTCTTGTGGTAGGCCAGCGTTTCCGCGATCCGCGTGGGGCGCAGATCCTCCCAAGAGGAATGGGTTCCCGAGCAGGCAAGTCCCGTTTTTTCGAGCATTGCCTTCACCTCCTCGGCCGTGTGGCCGAAGAAGCCCGCAAATTCCACGAACCGATAGCCCATGTCCGCAATTTTCTGCAGCGTTCCCTCCATATCCTCCTTCATAGCGTCTCGAACGCTGTAAAGCTGAATTCCATATTCGTTTTTCATGATGACTGCCTCTCCTTTCTGCATGATAGGCGCGGCGGTTGCCGGCGCAGTTGTTTATTGCTCCTCGATCTGAACGTTGAGCCCGTTCAGCTCCACGCCCTCGTTGGCGCGGATGAGGATATAGCGATTGCCGTCGATCACTCTGGTTTCCACCAGATCGGTGCGGCCGGGAGCGATCTTGATCACCACGTCGGGGGTGCGAAGCTCGAATTTCTTCGGGTCCACCACGTTTTTGGGCGGAAGCTCCTTGCCTGCGCCAAAGCTCTCGTTGAAGCCGCCCGTGAAGCGATCCAGCTTTTCCTCGGAAATGCCGCAGGTCTCCAGCACCTCCTTCACGGCATACTTGGAGATGCCCAGAGGCTCCTCCGCGCGGGAGGTCTTATGCTCCTCGATCTGCGCGCAAAGCTCCTCGTGCAGCCGCTTGGCCACGCGGAAGCTGCAATCCTCCTCCAGCGCCTCGGCCAAAACCGTTCGGAAGGTCTCGTTCTGTCCTGCCGCCGTCATGGGGATGGTCTGCCCCAGCACGGCAGAGGTGAAATCGGCGTGATCCTCGGAAATGCTGCGGGTGTAGAAGAGCGCGGAGGTGACGTTCGTTCTCCGATCGTTGAAGGCCGGGAACAAAAATCCCAGCTCTGGCGACTGCACGGCGCTGCTGCCGCCATCGTGGCGAAAGCTCTTGTCAGAGGCCTCGTAGGTGAGAGCCGACTTGGTGGCCTTCACGGGGCAAACCGAGCAAACGAGATAGGAATAAAGCTCCTCGCTCGCACCCTCCACGCGACTGCCGTCGGTGCTTTTATAGGGTACGTCATATTGATTGAAGGTGAGCAGGATGAGATAATTCTCCTCCATCACCGTGTGCTTGATCACACGGGCATAGAAGCGATCCAGCGCCTCCTCATCATTCAGCTCGCTCTTGCGAAGCTGCATCAGAAGCTGATATTCCTCTCCCTCCTCCACCTGACGGTTGTCGAAGGGGATCTCCAGCAGATTCCGCTCGGGAGCGCCCGAGAGGGTGCGGCGGAACAGCGTGAGATACTTATCATATTCGTCCTCGCTCATGAGAGCGGGAGAGGTTCGGAACCTGGCAATGATCTCCCCCGTTGGCGTGGCATAGCAGCCGCAGATGGCGGTGATCGCATTGCGATCGGCCTTCAGCGAGCGGCGAACCTCGGATATTTCTTTTTCGGTCATTTCGTCAGATCTCCTTCGCGGATCAAAACGGCCATGGCATGCGCGGCGGCCTTGATATCCAGATTCGAGGTGTTGAGGCAGATATCGTAGTTGGTGCGGTCACCCCACGTTTGCCCCGTGTAGTAGCGATAATATTTCGAGCGAACGCGGTCCACCTCGCGGATCTTGCGCTCCAGCTGACGGCGGTTGAGATGCTCCTCCTCGGTGGCCTTCCGCCAGCAACGGTTGAGGCGGAACTCCATATCGGCGTAAACGAAAATGCGGATGGGATTCATCTCGCGCAGGATCCTGTCCGCACAGCGACCAACGATCACGCAGTCCGAGCGCTCTGCCATTTCGCGGATGGCATTGGCCTGCTCGGCGAACACCGTGGTCATCTGCCGCAGGAGATAGTCATGTCCCGCGCCGGCATGGAGCGTGCGCCCGATGGTGATGGGGAAGCAAGCCCCCGGCCGCTGATCCATGATCTGGCGAACGTAGCCCTCCGCCAGCTGAGTGCGCCGCGCGATCTCCTCCATGATCTCTCTGTCATAGTAGGGCACGCCCAGCTCCTCGGCCAAGCGCTTTCCGAATTCGCGGCCTCCGCTTCCAAACTGACGGCCGATCGTGATGATCCGATTCATAAAAACCTCCTGCACCCGTGCCTCGGCAACGGGCATTGTTTTGTCTTCCACAAATATTATAGCATGACAACCGTGCGCTTGTCAAGCAAGCAAATAAATTTTTCACGGGAGGCTCATTTAGAGAGCGGAGACTTGGAAATTTAGCTTTCTAACTCTAAAATTTTGCAGAATATTAGTCAGAGGCACTGCATAATGAAAGGCGCCCCTGTGTAAGGGGAGCTGTCACCGATAGGTGACTGAAGGGTTGTTTTTTTACGAGTTAAAACCTTTTAATGGACACCCCTACCGCCTCGCAAAGCCCCGCACCCCCCCTTGCACAGGGGAGGCTGATTTAGAGCGCGGAGGGTTTTAAAATTCAACTTTCCAACTTTAAAATTATGCCGAATATTAGTTTGTGGCTCTGCACTACAAAAGGCTCCCCTGTGTAAGGGGAGCTGGCGCCGATAGGCGACTGAGGGGTTGTTTTCTAACGAGTTAAAACCTTATAGAAGAACAACCCTACCGCCTCGTTTCTCTCGGCACCTCCCCTTACATAGGGGAGGCTATTTAGCGAGCGGAAGCTTTGAAATTTGGTTTCCTAACTCCGAAGATTTTGCAAAATTCTAATTAGAGGCACCGCATTCCGGAAGGCTCCCCTGTGCAAGGGGAGCTGTCACCGCAGGTGACTGAAGGGTTGTCCTCTAAGGAGTTAAGTCCTTGAAAGAAACAACCCTACCGTCTCGCTCCGCGAGCCACCGCGAACTTTGCCGCAGGCAAATTCGTCGGCGCTTTGCGCCTTACCCTATGCACAGGGGAGGCTATTTAGCGAGCGAAGGCTTTGCAATTTAGTTTTCTATCCCCCAAAATTTTGAAAAACATTAGTTAGAGAGCTGCCGTTCGGAAGGCTCCCCTTTTTAAAGGGGAGCTGGCGCCGATAGGCGACTGAGGGGTTGTTCTCTATGGAGTTAAAGCTTTGCAAAAAACAACCCTACCGTCTCGCTTCGCGAGCCACCTCCCCTTGCACAGGGGAGGCTGATTTAGAAAGCGGAGTTTTTTAAAAATTCAACTTTCTGATTTTAAAATCATGCCAAATATTAGTTAGTGGCTCTGCACCATGGAAGGCTCCCCTGTGTAAGGCGGAGCTAACGTTTCACTACTGAAGGGTTGTGAACTAACGACTTTCAGCTTTCTAAAAGACAACCCTACCGCCTCGCTCCGCGCCGTCGCCGCAGGCACTGAAGGGCTATGGTCTATGGGGGTTCGCCTTCTGCAGGGGCGGGCGCGAAAAAGGGAAGGAGCTCATTCCTTCCCTTCCAGATATTCGCCATAGTAGAGGGCCTCGGCTTCCCTTCTGGCCTTCACGGCATCGTTGAAATTTTCATAAGAGCCGAAGTTCATCAGCTGCCCCCGAAAGCGCAGGCGGGCGCGCCATCTGCCGGAGCGACGGTCGAAATACACGCCGCGCACGCCGCTGGCGTTGGAGGATTCCGGATTGATATTGCGGATCCTGCTGATCTGCGTGCCGTCGGCAAAGCCTGCCATGCTCCTTGCCTTGGCCGTATTTTTCGCAGAGGCACAAACGGCGCACATGCATTCCCCTCTCCCAACAAGGGAATCGGTGGCGCGATACACCACTTCGCCGCAATCGCACCGACATTCCCAAAGCGGAACGGTGCGCGCGCCTCGGGAGCCGCGCTTATCGGAACGGCAACAAACCATCAAGCGCCCAAACCGCCGCCCCACGAGGCTTTCACGGGTTGGTTTTGCTCTTTCCATACTTCACTCCTCCCAATTCTCAAAAAACGTATACGTTCCACAAAATCACCACCCAACCCATCGAAATGGGGTGGGTGGCGGGTGTAAATCAGAAATTACTTAATAAGGCAGAGTGGCGTTGACAGTTGCCTCAGTTAAACCAGCAAGCTTACCAGCAAAGGTATTTCCGGAGAATGTATACTCGCAGTTACCAGCATTGTAGTAGCCGGTACCGGGTCTCAATGCCACAATGCTAGGATTAAATCCAGCAGTAGCTACATCCGTGGTGAAAGTATTACCGGTAATATTGAAGGTAATCTTGTGAGAGCCATTGCGGGAAGCAGACATCAAAGCTGCACCGGCAGGATTGAAATTGGAAGTAAATACAACAGTATTTCCTTGGAAAATAATATCGGAGCTATTAGAGGTTCCCGGATTCACTGCATATGCATAGAAATCGTTGAACTTGTTGTTTGTGACGGTAATGGTGCCGACATCTGCGTAATCAAGTTTGATAGAAGCATATGCTAATGCATTGAATTCGCAATTGGTGATAGTCACGTTTGACAGACGAGCGCCCGATAAACCTTGATCATAGGTGTAAATACACGCATAAGCAGAATACTGTTCAAAGGTTCCATTAAACTTACAGCCATCGATCGTGATGTTCTGGGAAGATTCTACATTGCCATTGCGGAACATAATGTTGGTAAAGAAACTGCCATTGGGATCTCTTGCAGCACCGGCCGCATCAAACTCGATGTTCTTGATGGTCTTGTTGGAAGAACCGTTCAGGTTAATAGAACCGTTCAGCGTGAAGCCCTTGCCATCAATGGTAATGTTGTTAGCATTGGAAGGAATAACCACAGCACCAGTAATATCCGCGTCGATGATGATCACATCGCCGTCAACCGCGTTGTTCAGAGCAGTGTTCAGCTCATCCAAAGTGCTGACCTTAACATCGCCAACCCAGTTATACTCAAAGGAAGCGGTCAGTCTGCCATCAACAACCTTGAAGAATACTCCGCCGGTTGCGGCATCCAGAGCGTTCTTTGCAGCCTTCGCAGTGATAGCTGCGCCTGCCTTGTCGGTCAGAACGTCAGCATTGTAGTAGAAGGAGTTGTTCACCTTGTTGGAGGTGTAGTAAACCTTTCCGTTAGCGGAGGTAACGGTTGCATCGACCACGCAGTGGTTTGCGGTGTCGTTTGCGCCGTACTGAGCCTTGGGAGCGATTCCGCCTGCGCCGTCTGCGCCTGCAACGTCGCCGCTATTGTAGCAGTAGTTAGCAACAATGTTGCCGTACAGGCTGTAGCCGATACCTGCAGCGTAGCTCTGCTCAGCGGTGATCTTACCGGTGTTAATGCAGTAATTAAAGGTAGCCTTCTTGCTGGGAGTCTGTGCCAGAATACCTGCAGCAGAAGCGTTGGGATTGTCTGCAGTGGTGGTCACATCGCCATTGTTCACGCAATACTCATAGGTAGACTCAGCGCTCAGCTGAATGCCAACGATACCGCCGGTTGCTTCCGTTCCGTTACCGGTGATGGTGCCATTGTTGGTAGCGTATGCCATAGCACCGGAGAAGCGGTTTGCAATACCTGCAGCGCTGTAACCACCGGCGATGTCACCGTTGTTCACAACGTTGGTCACGGTTGCATTGGAGATCCAAGATGCCACACCGGAGGCTCTGCCTGCGGTAACTGCAGCATTGTTCTCGCAGTTGGTGATGGTAGCCTTTTCTGCTTCAAACACGAGACCTGCGGCATAGGAGGTTGCATTGATGGTACCGGAAACGGTGACGTTATCGATCACCAAGCCGGTGCCTGCAGTTCCAACAACGCCTGCGGCATACTTATCGGAGGAGATGTTTACGTTTTCAAGATTCAGGTTCTTGATCGTAACGTTGTTGCCGGCATAGGCGATGAGAGCTACATTATCTGTGCCGGTGGCAGTCAGATTGGAAATGGTGTAGCCATTACCGTCCAGCTTACCGATGAAGGGAGCCTCGGCCGTGCCGATAGGAGACCAGTCCTCGGTGAGAACGATGTCCGAACCCAGCTTCACGTTGCTGTTTTCAGCAAGTGCGGCCTGCAGATCCTCTGCAGAGTACACGGTCATGCCGGGATGCCATGCATTCTCGTCATAGTCAGAACCGAAGGAATCGTCCTCTGCCACAGTCTGAGTTGCGTAGAGATCGATGCCAAGCTCGATAGTGGGAACATCGGTGCCGGTCTTGAAGTTGGCAACGTTACCGATATCCGTGGGCATGTATACCACGAGAGCAACGTAATCTACGCCTTTCACCTCCAGATTGGTGGTGATACCGCAGTAGTCGGAAAGCTTACGAATGGAGCCGGCTGCAAGCTCTGCTGCCTCGCGATCCGTGTAGGTGGTGAGTGCATCGGGCATTTCGATTGCCTTGAATACAAGGTGATCGGAAAGCAGGAACTCATCTCCGTCTACATTGGTTCCGGGAGTTTCATCGAGTACGGTCACGTTCAGCTGGTACTTCAGTGCCAGCGAACCGAGGTTGGAAACTCTCAGGTACACAACCTCAACTCTTCCGGGTTCCCAAAGTGCATTAGGATCGAAAACCTCGTCTTCGCCCTGCACGGTTGCCCAGTCGCTCATCACACCGTCAACAACCTTAGCGTAATCCAATTCAACGTCAAGGTTACCGGACTTGATGATGTTGTTCGCAGAGCTTACGGAATCCGTAAACCATGCGTAGGTCGTCCCAATCAGCATGGTAAAGCTGAGAAGCAATGCCATCAAGCTGGTGAGAAACGCCCGTTTGGTGCTTTTGTTAGTCATGATTTTAACCTCCTTACTGGTTTATTTTGTGAGACTAACATCGCAGGACGGCTGATCCGCCCCGCATCAACGATGAGAGTTCCTTCCCTTTTCCCGAATGCAACAAAATGGGAGTTATGTGAACTGATTCTCGGCAGACGGCTCGGACAAGCTGACCTTGGAGTAAAATAAAGCACCGCAAAAAAGCCCTTCCCGCTATTCCGACAAAAAATGACTCGGAAAGGGCTTTTTCGTGGTGCCTTTCATAAAAAAAGCTTTTCGTTTTGAGGAAAAAATTGCGAAGAACTATTGCCTTTCCGGCATGGATGTGATATAATCAACGATGTAGATTTCCTATTTTTTTCTCACATTGCAACATAACTCCCATTTTGTGTTTTTTGCGCTCGGTGCTTGCTGCATCGGGCTTTTTTCATGCCTAAAGGAGCAGGCGCAGATGCTCCATTTTCCGCTTGTGGGAGGCACCCGTTTCAACGATGTAGATCCGCGTGGTGTCGATGCTGGAATGCCCCAGAACGTCCGCCAGCTTTGCAATATCCTTCTCTAATTCATAAAAGCATCGGGCGAACAAATGCCGCAGATTGTGGGGGAACACCTTGTTTGGCGCCACCCGCGCCAAGCGGCAAAGCGCCTTCATCTCCCGCCAAACCCAATGGCGGCTCACGGGATTTCCCCTCCTCGTGACGAACACTGCCCCCACCGCGATCCCGCGCTCACGGGCATACCGCAGCAGACGCTTCCGCAGCTCCGCCACCAAAAACACACGGCGGTTTTTCCCCTTGCAGCGAACGGTGGCCTCTCCGCACGTCACGGCCTCCACCGTGACATACTGCAGCTCGCTGACGCGGATCCCCGTTCCGCAGATGGTTTGCAGGATCAGCGCCAGCCTTTGATCCCCGCGCCCCTCCGCCGCGCGCACAAGGCGCAGGTATTCTGCTCGCGTCAGCTCCTTTTCCTCCGCTCGGTAGATCTCCCTTTGCACGCGGAATTGCCGCACGCACAGATCCCCCCGCCCGCAAAACCGCAGAAAGGCATTCACCGCCGCCAGCATGGAATTCGCTCCTGAAACGGCATAGGTCTCCCCCAGCATGGCCTTGTAGTCCAGCACGCTCTGCCGATCCGGCCTTTTCCCATTGCGGTGGAGCAAAAAGCGCTTTACGTCGCGCAGGTATTTCTCAACGGTGGCCCGACTTCGCTCCTCTTCCCGCAGATGCCGCTCAAAGGCGGCAAGCTCCCGCTCTGTTTTCATCGTTGCTTGCATTTGAAATCCTCCTTCTTAAATTGTCCTCCTTATTATTCTACCAGAAACGGCTTCGCTTTCGTGAAAATTTTAAATTTTGGCTTGTCCCTTGATTTTTTCGCGTTTATTTGATATAATGGAGGCGATCAAATCAGAGAAAGGAATCACTACCATGGTCATGAATCAGAACGTCTTGGCCCATTGCAATCTCTTTGGCGTGCTGGGCGCGATCCCCGAGCTGCTCCGCATGGACGAGGAGGCTCGGCGCTTGGTTGGCTCTCGCCGCATCTCCATCGGCTTTTCCGTGAAGCAGGGCCCCTCCGCCACCCTCTTCTTTGAAAACGGCTCCGCCCGCCTCGCAGAGGGCTGCAAGGGCTGCGACATCAAGCTTTATTTCCCCTCCTGCGAAAAATTCAACGGCATGATCGACGGCACCGCCACTCCCCTCCCCGTGAAGGGCTTTTTCAAGCTGGGCTTCCTGCTGAAGAGCTTCACCAAGCTCACCGATCTGCTTTCTGCCTATCTCCGCCCTGCCGAGGGCGCGCTGAACGATCCCGATTTCCTCATCCGCTCCACTCGCCTGATGCTCCGCGTGATCGCGGGATCGGTGGTTTCCATCGGAAATGAGGACCCCGTTGGTCGTTTTTCGGCCTCCAACATTGTGGACGGCGACATCCGCTTCAACGTTGGCGATCCCGAAAACGGCGGCGTTTCGCTGGCCATCCGCGCCAAGGATCACCGCCTGCAGCTGCTGGAGGAGGTGCCTGCGGTCACCTTTTCCGAAATGTCCTTTGCCGATTATGAAACGGCAAGAGCCCTCTTCGACGGCAAGATCAACGCCGTTGCCGCCGTTGGAACGGGGAAGGTTCGCATTGGCGGCATGATCTCGCAGATCGACAACGTGAACCGCATTCTCGACCGCGTCGCCCTCTATCTGACGTGAGAAAGGAGCCATTATGCATCAGATCAACGATTATTCCAAGAGCCACGAGGCCTTCCGCCGCGCGCAACGCGTGATCCCCTCGGGGATCTACGGCCATCAGGGCCCGGCCGAGGGCTGCTACGTTCCCGTGGAGGCCTTCCCCCTCTTCTCCTCCCGCGCCGAGGGATCCTACCTTTGGGATCTCGACGGCAACCGCCTCATCGACTATATGTGCGCCTACGGCCCCAACATCCTCGGCTATCACGATCCCGACGTGGATGCCGCCGCCGCAAAGCAAAGGGCCATTTCCGATTGCACCACCCTGCCCGGCACCGTGATGATCGATTTCGCCGAGCTGCTGGTGGACACCGTGGCCTCGGCCGACTGGGCCTTCTTCGCCAAAAACGGCAACGACGTGACCACGCTGGCCGTGATGACCGCCAGAGCCCACACCCATCGCAAAAAGATCGTTTTCTTCAAGGGCTACTACCACGGCGTTGCTCCTTGGACGCAGAAGATCGACTACGCCGGCGTGATCGAGGAGGACGTGATGCACAATCTCTACGTGGATTGGAACGACGTCGACGCGCTCCGACAGGTGTTTGAGGAGAACAAGGGCGAGATCGCCGCCGTGATCGGTCAGCCCTATATGCACGGCAATTTCATGGACAACGTTCTCCCCGCCAAGGGCTTCTGGCAGGAGGTTCGCAGGCTTTGCACTGCGGAGGGCAGCGTTTTGATCGTGGACGACGTGCGCGCGGGCTTCCGCCTGGATCTGGCGGGCTCGGATCACTTCTTCGGCTTCGAGGCCGACCTGATCTGCTTCTGCAAGGCTTTGGCAAACGGATATAACGTGAGCGCGCTGTGCGGCAAGGAGTTTCTGAAGAACAGCGTTTCCTCCCTCTCCTACACGGGCTCCTATTGGCTCTCCGCCGTTCCCTTTGCCGCCGGCATTGCCTGCATTGAAAAGATGAAGCGGATCGATTGCCCCCGCCTGCTGAACGAAAAGGGCACGAAGCTGAAGGAGGGGCTGACCGCCGCCGCGCAAAGTTTCGGCTTCGATCTGCACGTGACGGGTGCGCCGTCCCTCTTCTATCTCCGCATTGCCGACGATCCCTCCCTCCATCTCCATCAGGAATGGGTGGCGGAGTGCGTTCGCAGAGGCGTGTTCTTCACCAACCACCACAACCATTTTATCAACGCCAGTCTGACCGACGAGGACATCAAGGAAACGGTGGAGATCGCCGCAGAGGCCTTCGAGCTGCTGCGCCGCCGCCATCCCTTGGCATGAGGTGCCGCCCATGATGCCTTATCTGCTGATCCTCTACGCCGCGATGAGCCTTGCGGCCTTCCTGCTCTTCGGAGCCGACAAGCGCAAGGCAAAAAAGAAGCAATGGCGGATCCGCGAATCGGTCCTGCTGGGCACCGCCCTTCTGGGAGGTGCCGTTGGCGCTCTGCTGGGCATGCGGATCTTCCGCCACAAAACGAAGCATTGGTATTTCTGGGCCGTTTCCCTGCTGGGGCTCGCCCTGCAGATCGCGCTTCTGCTTCTTTTGGCATAAAAATGCAGGGAAACGAAAAATTTTTTTCAAAAAACTATTTACAAATCGAAGAAGGCGTGGTATAATATAGTACGACGCGCGCTCGGTTTTCGGATAACGACCGTGATCCACAGCGGTTCTTCACCCACCGATGGCTGAGTCAAGCGTGAAATTTTATTTTTGAAAGGTGAAGTAAAACCATGATGATGAAGGACGAAAAGCAAAGCATTATCGCACAGTATGCAACCCACGAGGGCGACACCGGTTCTCCCGAGGTTCAGATCGCAATTCTCTCTCACAGAATTGCAAGCCTCACTGAGCACCTGAAGGCAAACAAGAACGACTTCCACAGCCGTCGCGGTCTTCAGAAGATGATCGGTCACAGAAGAAACCTGCTCAACTATCTCCAGAACAACGATATTGAGCGCTACCGTGCCATCGTCAGCAAGCTCGGTCTGAGAAGATAATGCTATCGGGAGTGAAAGCCGCGACAACCTCACGGCCTTCACTCCCGTTGCCCTTTTTCGGGACAACATCGAAAATCGTCGAAAAAATCCGACGAAAAAGCACAAAAAATCTGATTTCTTGTGGGTGATTTAGCAATTACCAATGCCCCCGAGAGCGTCTCGGAGGCGTTGCTAAGTGCTAAACCTCCGCAAGAAGCAAACACCAAAAAATGGAGGAAATTATGTCTAATCCCATCAGCAGTCCCATGAATTTCAGCAATTTCAAAACCTTCCGCTACACGCTGGCGGGCAGACCTTTGGTGATCGAAACCGGCAAGATGGCCGGCCTCGCCAATGGCTCTGTGCTCTGCCGCTACGGCGACACCGCAGTGCTTTGCTGCGCCACCGCCTCCGAGAAGCCCCGCGACGGCATCGACTTCCTGCCCCTCTCCGTTGACTTCGACGAGAGAATGTATGCGGCAGGCAAGATCCCCGGCGGCTATCTCAAGAGAGAGGGTAAGCCCTCCGAGAAGGCAGTTCTCACCTCCCGCGTGATCGACCGCCCCATCCGTCCCCTTTTCCCCAAGGATCTCCGCAACGACGTGGCTCTCACCCTCACGGTGATGTCCGTTGATCCCGATTGCTCCCCCGAGATCACCGCAATGATCGGTGCCTCCATCGCCCTCTCCATCTCCGACATTCCGTGGAACGGCCCCATCGGCGGCGTGTTCATGGGCCTTGTGGATGGCAAGCTGGTGGTGAACCCCAATGCCGAGGAGCAGAAGAAGAGCGATCTGCAGCTCACCGTTGCCGCCTCCATGAAGAAGGTGGTGATGATCGAGGCAGGCGCAAATCAGGTGGACGACGACACCATGTTCGAGGCCATCATGGCTGCTCACGAGGAGATCAAGCAGCTGCTCGAGTTTGTGAACGGCATCGTTGACGAGATCGGCAAGCCCAAGTTCAACTACCCCTCCTGCGAGCTGGATCACGATATGTTCGACGAGATCTTCGATTTCTGCGAAAAGGACGTGATGAACGCTCTGGACACCGACGATAAGACGGTGAGAGACGCTCGCATGGTTCCCATTAAGGACGCGATCCTGGAGAAGTTCACCGAGAAGTATCCCGAGATCCCCGGCATGATGGACGAGCTGGTCTACAAGATCCAGAAGAAGATCGTTCGCCGCTGGCTCCTGGTGGATAAGAAGAGAGTGGACGGCAGAAGAATGGATCAGATCCGTCCTCTCGCATCCGAGGTTGGCATTCTGCCCCGCACCCACGG
>JAZRCQ010000284.1:0-6857 GCA_045659845.1 Eubacteriales bacterium | reverse complement strand
GTGGTGCCGAAGCAGGGCATCGTCACGGCAACGATATCGGTGCGGGGGCGCTCCAGAAGATCCACGGCACGGGCGGCTGCTATCAGTGCGAGGGTGGAGTCCAATCCTCCCGAGATGCCGATCACGGCCTTTTTCGCATAGGCTCGCTCCAAGCGCTCGGAAAGACCGATGGATTGCACGGTGAGAGCCGTTTCACAGCGCGCGGCAAGCTCCTCGGCATTTTCCGGAAGGAAGGGAGAGGAGGGAAGGGGGCGTGTGAGAGCGGTTTCCGATTCGGGCAGGGAAAAGCGGATCTTTCTCATCGGTTCGGCGGCAACGGGCTTTTTTTGCTGCTCGCCTGCCAGAAGCTCGGCGTCGATTTCGGTGAGAAGCAGTTCGCAGGACTCGCAGAATGGAGCCGCTTCGGCAAGGAGAACTCCGTTTTCGGAAATGATTCGATGGCCGCCCATCACGCCGTCGGTGGTGGATTCGCCGCGGCCTGCAGAAACCGTCAGATAAGCCACGGAAAGGCGCTCGGAATGGGCTTGGATCCATGTGCGGCGCTTGCCTGCAGAGCAAACGGTTTCAAAGGAGGCGGTGGGATTGCAGATCACCGTGGCTCCTGCAGCCGCATAGACCTGAGAGCGGGGGGCGTTTGCCGAAAGGGCCTGCCCGGCCTCCACGGCAAAGCAAAATGAGGGGAAGCGATCGGCGGCAAACAGCAGATCCTTGCCGCAGGGAACGACGCCTCCGAGAAGCTCGATCGCCGCGGGAGCAGCGGTGCGCGCAAAGCAACGCTCGGCATAGTCGCCGGAGGAATCCTTGGGCACGATGCCGAGGAGACGTCCCTCAAAGCAAACGGCAGAGCAGCTGTAGAGGCCGGTCTGCAGTGCCAGCGGCAGACCAACCACGGCGGCCGTTGGAAGCGAGGCTGTTTCCTTCAGAAAGCGCTCCAGCGCTTCGATCGCACCGTGCTGCAGCCGACTGCTGAGGAAGAGATCTCCGCAGGTGTAGCCCGTGAGGCAAAGCTCGGGAAAAACAACGAGGGAGGCTCCCTGCGCCGATGCCTCGCAGGTGATGCGGATCAGCTCGGAAGCGTTGAGATTCGGATCGGCAACGCGGAGGCGCGGTGTGGCCGCCGCGATCTTGAAGAATCCGTTTTTCATAAGGGCGTATGCTCCTTTTCTATCATGTTCTACCCAACATTATAGCTTTTTTTGGCGCGAATTACAAGTGGTTTTCCGAAAAAAAGCCAACTTGCGGACATATTTTCGCAAAAAACTTGCATTTTTTGAAAAAATGTGGTATAATATCGCTCAAATAAAGCAAAGAAAAGAGGAACGAACACCATGAAGGATTTATCCAGAAATCTGACGATGCTGTGCGATTTCTACGAGCTGACCATGAGCAACGGCTATTTCACCAAGGGGATGCAGGATAAGATCGTTTATTTCGACGTGTTTTATCGCACCAATCCCGACAATGGCGGCTTTGCCGTGGTGGCCGGACTTGAGCAGGTGGTGGAATATATCAACAACCTGCACTTCACGGAGGAGGATATTGCCTATCTTCGCTCGAAGAACTGCTTCTGCGAGGAGTTTTTGGAGTTTCTGCAGAATTTTCATTTTGAGGGCGACATCTGGGCCATTCCCGAGGGCACGGTGGTGTTCCCAGGCGAGCCCTTGATGATCGTGCGCGGAAGAACGATCGAGGCACAGTTCATCGAGACCTACGTGTTGATGATGATCAACCATCAATCCCTTATTGCCACCAAGGCTGCTCGCCTCACCCGTGCCGCAAAGGGCAGAGCTATCAGCGAATTCGGTTCTCGCCGCGCGCAGGGGGCGGATGCCGCCATTCTCGGCGCACGCGCGGCCTATATCGGCGGATGCAATGCCACCGCCTGCACCATCACCGATCAGGCCTTCGGCGTTCCCGCAACGGGCACCATGGCACATTCGTGGGTGCAGATGTTTGACACGGAATACGAGGCCTTCCGTGCCTATTGCGAGGTGTATCCCAACAACGCTACCCTGCTGGTGGACACCTACAACGTGATCGAATCGGGAATTCCCAATGCCATTCGCGCCTTCAATGACGTGCTGAAGCCTCTCGGCATCACCAAGTGCGGGATCCGCATCGATTCGGGCGACGTGACCTATCTCACCAAGAAGGTCAGAAAAATGCTGGACGAGGCCGGTTGGACGGAATGCAAGATCGTGGTCTCCAACTCGATGGATGAATATCTGATCCGCGAGCTTCTTCGTCAGGGTGCGGAGGTGGATGCCTTCGGCGTTGGCGAGCGCTTGATCACGGCAAAGAGCGATCCTGTTTTCGGAGGCGTTTATAAGCTTGCCGCCGTGGAAAGGGAAAACGGCCGCATCATGCCCAAGATCAAGATCAGCGAGAACGTTGGAAAGATCACCACGCCGCATTTCAAGAAGATCTACCGCCTGCGCGGAAGAGACACGGGCAAGGCAGAGGCCGACGTGATCTGCGTTTGGGATGAGGTGATCGACGACAGCAAGCCGCTGGAGATCTTCGATCCCGACCACACGTGGAAACGGAAGGTGATGGAAAACTACACGGCCACCGAGCTTTTGGTGCCCGTTTTCAAGAACGGTAAGCAGGTCTATGAGCTTCCCGCGCTGGAGAGCATCCGCAACCGTTGCAAGGAGGAGCTGGAGGGAATGTGGGATGAGGTGCGCCGCTTCAACAACCCCCACAACTACTACGTGGATCTTTCCCAGCGCCTTTGGGATATCAAGCATGCGCTTCTGAAATCCAGAGGAGCAGACGACGGAGAGGGCCGCTGAGCCGTCCGCACCGCCAATAGGGAGAGCCGATGGGAGCATCGGCTCTCCCTTGTGCTTTTTGAGCAAAAAAACGAAAAAAAGGCAAAAAAATTTTTGGAAAGCTATTGGTTTTTCTAAAATTATATGGTATAATATAATATAACTACCCGCGCGCTGCCCGCGCGAGGGGATGCGTGTTAAAAAACGGAGGCGATAACGATGGGATTTCTTGACTCCTTGTGGACAACAGTTTGTGACTTTCTGCGCGACTACGTGGCAGAGCCCTTTTGTCATATCACGGTCCGCGACGTGATCGACATCGTGATCCTTGCCGTTCTGCTTCACGGGATCTATCTTTTCGCAAAAACCAGAAGAGCGGGCCGCGTGCTGTACGGTCTTGTGGCTGTGGTGGCCTTCTTTGCCATCGTCACGGCGGTGGGATTGCCCACCCTCACCTTCATCTCCCGCCTGTTTGCCTCCACGGCGTTTTTCTGCTCGGTGCTGATCTTCCAGCCCGAGATCCGCGACGGATTGGAGCGGATCGGCAATGCCCGCGCAATGAATCCGAGGGGAGATACGCTTCCGCGCCGTCAGCTTCCCGCCGCCCGACAGATGACCGACGAGGTGGTGGATGCCGTGTTCAGTATGTCCGATAGCTGCACGGGCGCATTGATCGTTTTTGAGGGGCTCACCTCCTTGGGCGAGTTTGCGGAAAGCGGCCGCCCGGTGGATGCCGCCGTTACATCCTATCTGCTGCAGAACATTTTCTACGATAAGGCTCCTTTGCACGACGGTGCCATGATCATTCGCAATATGCGGATCTGGAGAGCCAGCTGCGTGCTTCCCTCCGCCGCCAGTCGGATGGATTTCGGCCATATGGGAACGAGACATCGCGCGGCGGTTGGTCTCACAGAGGTGAGCGACGCCTTGGTGGTGGTGGTGTCTGAGCAGACCGGCGTTGTTTCCGTGGCGCAGGACGGCAAGCTGATCCGCGGCGTGGATCGCGAAACGCTTCGGGATATTCTGATGACCTACGTGGCGGGCAGACTTTATCTGCGCACCAAAAAGCAGGAGGCGAAGGCCGTGCGGATCTCGGAGGAGATGAGCGAGCGAGCCGAGCGTGCGGTGAAGGAAAAGAAAAAGCGTGAGAAAAAGGATTGAAAGGGGGATGCGCGGCATGAAGAAACAGGAAGTGATCGGACATATGTCGGTGGAAAAGAAGAAGGCTGACGGATGGCTCCGCAAGCTGCAGCTGCCATCCCGCCTGATCTGCCTTTTGCTGGCGGCATTGCTTTGGCTGATCGTGACGAACGTTGCGGGCGCCGAGGAGGGCAAGGAAAAGCCCGAGCTCAATCTGCCGTCGCCAATCGAATATGCGGAAGAATGACATGACAGACGTGGGCAGGTTTCGATATTTGATGAGCGGCCTCGGGGTGAATCCCGATGCGGCTGACGAGGACGTGTTGAAGCTGGCATCCGACCGAATGAAGCGCGCGGGAGCATTCTCCCGATCGCTTCATTTTCGGCTTTATAAGAGGTCGGTGGATGCCAGAAAAAAGGATCGGATCCGCTTGGTCTGGACGGTTCTGATCGAGAGCGACCGCCCGATCTCCGAGTCGCTTTGCGCACGGGCGGAGATCAAGCTGCTGGAGGAGAGCGCTCCCGAGGTGCGTTTTGGCAATGAGCGCGCTCTGCCTCCCTTGGTGGTTGGCATGGGGCCTGCAGGCCTGTTTGCGGCGCTTTTGCTGGCGCGGCACGGCTACCGTCCCATCCTCATTGACCGAGGCGCTCCCGTGGCGGAGCGGGTGCGGGACGTGGAGCGCTTTTGCAGGGACGGAATTCTGAACGTGGAATCCAATATTCAGTTCGGCGCGGGCGGCGCAGGCACGTTTTCCGACGGCAAGCTTGTCACGCGCGTCAACGATCCTCTCTGCCGCTACGTGCTGGAGGCCTTCTGTTCCTTCGGTGCGCCGGAGGAGATCCTGCGGCTGGCAAAGCCTCACGTGGGCACCGACGTCCTTCGGGGCGTGGTGGATCGGATGCTGGACGAGATCGCAAGGCTTGGCGGTCGGGTGCTCTACCATTGCCGTCTCACCGATCTGCGGGAGCAGGCGGAGGGCGCAGTGGAGGCGGTCACCACAGAGGGAAGCATTCTCTGCGGAGCGGTGATCCTGGCCATCGGACACAGCGCAAGAGACACCTATGAGACGCTGATCAAAAAAAATTACGCCATCGAGGCCAAGCCGATCTCGGTGGGCGTTCGCGCGGAGCATCTGCAGGAGCGGATCGACCGCGCTATGTACGGTGCGCTGGCAGGCCATCCCAAGCTGGGCCACGCCGAATATGCGCTTTCGGACACGCGCGGAGAGCGCGGGGTGTACACCTTCTGTATGTGTCCCGGAGGAGAGGTGGTTGCGGCGGCGTCCGAGGAGGGCGGCGTGGTGGTGAACGGTATGAGCAACCATGCCAGAGACGGCCGAAACGCCAATGCGGCGGTGCTGGTCTCTGTGGGAAAAGAGGACTATGAGCCCGTCAACGGGAATCTGCCGCTGGGGGCGATCGCCTTTCAGCGCTCGGTGGAGCGAGCGGCCTTCCGCGCGGGCGGAGGCACGTATTGCGCGCCCATCAGCACGCTGGGAGATTTTCTGAGCGGACGGAGCGGCAACGCTCCCTCGGCGGTGCTTCCCAGCTACCGCGGTGGGCAGGTGCGGGAAACGGATCTGAAAACAGTGTTTCCCCCCTTCGTGTGCAGGTCGCTGGACTATGCCTTCCGTTCCTTCGGCAAAAAGCTGGAGGGCTACGATCGGGAGGACACGGTGCTGACTGCGGCCGAAACGAGGACCTCTGCTCCCGTGCGGATCCTGCGAAGCGCGGAGACCATGGCCGCATTGGGGCATGATCGGATCTACCCCTGCGGCGAGGGGGCAGGCTATGCAGGCGGGATCACCAGCGCCGCCGTGGACGGCTTGAAATGTGCGCTGGCATTGATGAGGCGCTTTGCGCCGGACGAAGGATCGGAGGAATGAGATGAGAACCGAGGGGATCGTGGTGTCCGCAGAGGGCACGGAGGCCGTGGTGGAAACCAAGCGTGCCTCGGCCTGCGAGGGCTGTCATAAGAAAACCGAGGAGGGCGGATGCACGGTCTGCACGCTGATGGGCGGCGATGACCGCACCCTCACCACGAGAGCCGTAAATCGGGTCGGAGCCAAGGTGGGCGACACCGTGGCGGTGGAAAGCGAAACGGGAAGAGTGCTGCTCTATGCTGCGCTGGTCTTTCTGATGCCGCTCCTCACCTGCCTTCTGGGAGGCCTTGCGGCGGCACTTCTCACCGAGGAGACCTTGGGACGTCTGCTGGGGGCCGCGATCGGATTTCTTTTGTGGTTTCCGATCCTGCGGATCTATTCCAAGCGGCTGCAGAAAAAAAGTCCGGACGCGGTGATCACGGAGATCCTGCGGTCGGGAGATGCGGGGAACGGCCTCGCATGAGAATCAGGATCACGGAAAAAGGAACGATAAAACACGAAAAAGAGGAGGTGTGAGAAAACCGTGGCAAGCGTGAATCAAACGAAAAAATGGGCATCGCGCTACCGTGCAGGAAACGCGGAGGCGGATGCGGCCATTCGGGCAATGGCCATCGAAACGGGACTTTCCGAGGTGACGGCAAGATTGCTCTATCTGCGCGGCTATCGCACCGCAAAGGAGGCCCTGCGCTTCCTCCGCATGGAGGCCGAGGCGCTTCACGACCCCTATGAGATGCAGGATATGGAGCGCGCGGTGGATCGGATCCGCGCGGCTGTGGAGCGCGGCGAGCGCATCGCCATCTACGGCGACTACGACGTGGACGGCGTGACCTCCGTGAGCCTGCTCTATCTCTATCTCAAGGAGCAGGGAGCCGATGTTGGCTACTATATTCCCAGCCGGAGTCTGGAGGGCTACGGTCTTTCCAATGCCGCCACGGAATGTGCTGTAGGAGAACCTACATTGCTGGATATTGCAAAGGAGCTTAGCAAGCCCGGTCGTGATCCCCGTGATGAACTGCCTGCACCCATCCTTCGCAAGGATGTTCTGGACATGAAAGATCTT
>JAZRCQ010000283.1:0-2048 GCA_045659845.1 Eubacteriales bacterium | reverse complement strand
TGTGATTGCGCGCTGGGTGGATCAGGCGCTGGAGCGCGATCCTGCCTCTGCGGCGGCCTACCGCGGCGGGAAGACCAATGCGCTCCGTGCCCTGCAGGGAAGAGTGATGGCGGCAAGTGAGGGAAGAGCGGATCCGCGCATTGCGGAGCGACTGCTGCTGGAACGATTGCGATGCGAGAAATGACCAAACCGAATGAAAAGGAGAGATGAGAGATGTATCGATATGCGCCGAAGCCGAAAAGGATCCGAGAGCGGATCGTTCTTTCGGTGTGTCTTGTGCTTGCTGCCGCGGCATATTGCCTTGGCAACGTTGGCCTGCCGTATCCCGTTATCTATCAGATGATGGCCATCGGATTGTTCGGGGCTGCCGCGTGTATCCTTTTGCGGTATATGCTGAGAGACTACGTTTACCGCTTGGAGGAGGGAAGGGACGGCGCAGTTGAGCTGACCGTGACCGAGCTCTATGCCCGCCGCGAGACGGTGGTTTGTCGGATCCGGGTGCAGGACGTGGTTGAGGCTCGCCGTTTCGGACGGGGAGAGAAGTCCGATCGGAGCGTGAGAAGATTTGTTTACACCGCCGAGCGATTCCCAAAGGACGGCTGTCTGCTGTCGGCTTCCGACGGCGACGGCGGTTACGAGGTGGTGATCTGCGCAGACGAGGACCTATACCGTCTGATTTCGGAGCTTGCAAAAGAGAAAAAGCAAGAAATGTCTGATTTTTACCCAACTTTGACTTGAAACAGAGCAATTATTATCTTATAATTATGTTGTAATCGTCCGTTTGCGATCGGAATGCCGATCGAAAGCGGAAAAAATGACAAAAGGAAAGGTAAACGGATATGAAATTTCCAGTAGCGATCCAGTTGTACACCCTGAGAAACGAAGCCTCTGCCAATCTCTATGCCACGCTGAAGAAGGTGAAGGCGATGGGCTACGATGGCGTGGAATTCGCAGGTCTTTATAATCACAAGCCCGAGGAGGTTCGCGATATGTGTGCCGATCTCGGCCTCGTTCCGATCTCGGCTCACGTTCCCTACGTAGATCTGGTGGCAGACACCGAGGGCGTGCTGAAGAGCTATGCCACCATTGGCTGCACCTATGTGGTGGTGCCCTATCTGATGCCTGAGCATCGCCCTGATTCCGATCAGTTCCCTCAGGTGATCGAAAACATCAGAAAGATCGGCGAGGTGGCCAACACGCTTGGTCTGACTCTGCTCTATCACAATCATGATTTTGAATTCATGAAGCTGAACGGCAAGTATGCGCTGGACGTGCTTTATGAAACCGTTCCCGCTGTTTATCTGCAAACCGAGCTGGACACCTGCTGGGTGAACGTTGGCGGAGAGAACCCCGTGGAGTATTTGATGAAATACAGCGGCAGATCCCCTGTGCTTCATCTGAAGGACTTCGTTGGTGAAAGATCCGAGGATATGTATGAGCTGATCGGCATCGAAAAGAAGGCTCCCGCACGTCCTGCAAACTTTGCCTTCCGCCCCGTTGGCTACGGCAAGCAGGATTTCCCCTCCATTCTCGCGGCCGCTGAAAAGGCAGGCGTGAAGTGGGTGGTGGTTGAGCAGGATCAGCCCACCAAGGAGAATGCTCCTCTGGAGTGCGCTGATATGAGCCGCCGTTATCTGGAAACCATCGGATATTGATCCGAATAACACATATATATTAAAGGAGGTTATTGTCATGGGATTGGATGATTTTAAGGTTAACCAAGAAACAAAAACCATTGATGCAACCAAGAAGGTTCGCGTCGGTTTTATTGGATGCGGATGGATCGCAGGCTCTCACATCACGGCTCTGCTTAAGCAGCCCGACGTAGAGATCGTTGCAGGATGCGATCTGATTCCCGGCAAGGCAAAGGCTTTCTTTGAGAAGAACGGTGTAGAGAACGTTAAGACCGACTATGCTTCTCACGTTGAAATGCTTGCCGACAAGAGCTTGAATCTGGACGCTGTTACCATTTGTACCTACAACCGTCAGCACGCACAGCCCGCGATCGACGCGCTCAACGCAGGTCTGCACGTTCTGCTCGAAAAGCC
>JAZRCQ010000282.1:0-26293 GCA_045659845.1 Eubacteriales bacterium | reverse complement strand
TATCGACTACGTGGATATCGACTGGACGGTTTGGGATGCGATCCGCCAATATGAGGAGACCGGCACCTTCCTGTTCCCCCACGGCGGCGGAAAGGCAATGTCTGTTTTCAAGAATGCGATCGCATCGGGAGAATTCGTGGCCGAGATGGGCACGGAATTCGATATGCATGCCCTGCAGATGCACGGCATCCGCTCCACCGGCACCATTCATATCATCACCGGCTTCACGCAGATGAAGCATCTGGATGCCGATATCCTCACCGAGCGCACTCAGGAGGGCCGCCACATGGCCTACTACGTGGCAGACTTTATGAAGAAGCACATCCCCGGCATGGAAAACGCCTACATCACGTCCACGGCGGACGATCTCGGCGTTCGCTTCTCCCGCGTGATCACCAATCAGCGCAGATTCACCCGCGAGATGCAGTTCAGCACCGAGCCCTTGGAGGACGGCGTTGGAAAATGCCTGATCATTCATGCCGAGCGTCGCTATGAAGGACTGAACTTCGGTGTGCAATCCCCCGGTATGGCTTGCTTTGAGATCCCCATGGGGGCTCTCATCCCCGAAAAGATCAGCAACGTGGTGATGGGCGCGGGCAGAAGCATCAGCGCGCAGGGCTATGGTCTGATCCGCGTGATGGTGAACACTATGGTGGTTGGTCAGGCGGCAGGCACCGTTGCCGCAACGGCCGCTAAGAACGGAACTACGGTCCCCGGCGTGGATTACGCCGCCGTTCGCGCGCAGCTGGAAAAGCACGGCGCATTTGATTCGTTTCCCTCGTCCTCCGAGGCCTGACGGCTCGGGAGACGACATAAAGAAAGGAGAAATAAAAAATGAAAAGACTGATGATTTGCGTGCTTTTGCTGGCAATGCTCGTCTCGATGCTGGCGGCCTGCGGCGGGGATGACAGGAATCCCGCTGTGACCACCGGGCAGAAGCAGGAGCAGATGACCGTTCCCACCGACGAGTACGGTCGCCCCGTGATCTATAATCCCATCGTGGAGGAGGGCATCCGCTACGACGGCGTTGTGATCACCATTCTTCACGCAGGTGAGGACCAGAGCTACGAGCCCGATCGCGTTGGCGAAAAGGTGAACGATGCAAACTTCTCCCGCGACATGAGCGTGGAGACCAACCTCGGCGTGGAGCTGGAGTGGAAGTTTATCGAGTACGGCTCCTCTGCCAAGACCTACAACAATGCCGTGAAGCAGAGCATTTCCGGCGGTAAGCCCTACAGCATTCTGTTTACTCACGGTTATTACAGCGCAGAAATGGCCATCGGCGGCTACTATGCCAACCTGACGCAAATGAAATATCTCGATTTCTCCCAGCCTTGGTGGACCGAGAAGACCATGGAGGAGATCACCGTGAACGACGTGGCCTACCTCGCCTCCGGTGATATGGCGATCGACTCCGTTGCCTGCACCACCTGCATGTTCTACAACAAGAATATGTATTCCGCACATTATTCCGACATCAACATCTACGATGAGGTGTTTGAGAAGAGATGGACGCTGGAGAAGTTCTCCGAGATGGTGAAGGAGGTTTATCTGGAAATGGATAACATCCCCGGAACCTCCGAGGGCGACCGCTTGGGCCTTGCCACCTCCTGCACTTCCGCTCATGCCGATCCTTTCCTCTATGGCTTCGGCGTGCGCTGCGCGGAAAAGAATGCAAACGGTGAATTGGAGATCGTTCTCGGCAATGAGCTTTCCGTGAACGCCTTTGCAGACACCTACAAGCTCTTCAGAGAAAACGAGGGCGTGTTCTTCAGAAGCGGTGAAAAGACTGACTGGACCAACTACGAGTGGGCATACCCCAAGTTTGTGAATTCCGGCGCTCTCTTCATGGCAGATTGCTTCGGCGCCACCAAGCATCTGGTGGATATGACCGACCGCTACGGTGTGCTTCCCACGCCTCTGCTCAATTCCAGCCAGCAGGAGTATCTCTCCGGCGGTGTCGGCACGCTGCAGGCCATTCCCGTGAACGCGGCCGAGTTGGATGCAACTGCTGCGGCAATGGATCTTCTGAACTACTATGGCTATCAGTACGTGGTGCCGATGTACTTCGAGAAGATGCTCAAGACTCTCTATGCCGACGCTCCCGAGGATGCGGCTGTTTATCAGATGCTTCTGGATGCAAGATGGGCTGATTTCAGCATCGTTTATTCCTTTGCTCTGGAGGATCCGCTTTGGGACTGGAGAAAGCAGCTCCGCGAGGACAGCAACAATATCTCCAACCACTGGTTTGCGCAGAAGCCGATCTACACTCAGAAGCTGCAGGAGGTCTTTGATGCCTTCAGACAGCTCCCTGCGGCCTGATGCAAAGGATCGGTAAATAAATATGAAAAGATATGATTTTCTGAAAAGGCTCGGTGCCGCCTCCTTGGCCGCTCTTTCGCTGGCATTGACGGCCTGCTCCGGCGGCTCTGAAGAGACGGTGACCTCCGGGGAATCTGCGGAGACCACCGGCCCGAATGTCCCCGATGAAATTGTGGAGGTGGATCCCAGATTGCTTTACAATGGTATTTATCTTCCCGAGGTGTGGCCGCCTCAGGATATTTCCAAAGACTTTAAAACGGTGGTCGAGGCTCCCTATCTGAAGGATATTGCCAATGGCGGCATGCATCCCGAGGTGGTGAATATCGACGTTGGACGTCAGCTTTTCGTGGATAACTTCCTGATCGAGTCCACCAATCTTCAATCGGTTTACCACAAGCCCACCCTTTATGAGAACAACCCCATCCTAACGCCCTCCGTTGCCTACGGCTTCCATTTCAAGCACGGCGGCGTCTGGTACGATGAGGAGAAGGGCATCATCGAGATGTGGTACAATCTCGGCTACGGCATCGGCTATGCCTACAGCACCGACGGCATCAACTGGACCGATAAGGGCCAGATCCATGAATTCGATGGCAAGAGCGGCGGCTACGCCACCATCATCAAGGATACCAACGCCGGCCCCAACGATCCGAAGTTCTATATGCTCGTTCGCCGCTCCAACAGCTATCACGATCCCAAGGGTGAGGAAAGCGATCACGAGCATTATCCCACCTCGGTTTACTATTCCTTTAACGGTCAGAAATGGTTTATCCGCGGCTCCGGCCCCACTTCGGGCGACGCTACCTCTCTGATCTACAATCCCTTCCGCGACGTTTGGCAGATGAGCCTGCGCCGCAGCTACAAAAATCCCAAGCTGGGACGCAGCCGCTATTATCTCGAGCTGGAGAGCCTTCTTGATCTCTCCGAGGCAAATGATTCGAACGTGGTGTTCTGGCAGAGAGCCGACAAGGATGACATCTGGCATCCGAAGCTGAACTTCCAGCCTGAGATCTACAGCTTCTGCGCCGTGGGCTACGAAAGCATCATGCTGGGAGCCTACCAGATGCTGCAGGGCCCCGAAAACAAGGAAATGTCGATGACGGGTATCCCGAAGATCACCAACATCGTGCTGGGCTACAGCCGCGACGGCTTCTACTACACCCGTCCCGACCGCACCTCCTTCCTGCAGAGCTCCGAGGTTCCCGGAGCATGGGACAGAGGCTATCTCCATGAATCGGGCAGCGTGTGCCTGATCGTTGGCGATGAGCTGTGGTTCTACTACACGGGCTATAAGGGCGATCAGTCTCTGGCGGGCACCTCCTCCACGGGCGGCGCACTCCACTATTGCTCGGTTGGTCTTGCAAAGCTTCGCCGCGACGGCTTCGTTTCTCTGAGCGGAACGGGCAGCGTGACCACGCGCAAGATGACCGTGACCAAGGGACAGAAGTATCTGTTCATCAATGCCAAGGCGGCCTCCGTGAAGGCGGAGATCCTGGATGCCAACGGCAACGTGATGGCGGGCTATTCCATGGCAGAATGCACGCCCTTCTCGGGAGATTCCACCTGCACCATGCTTAAGTGGGGCGATAAGGACCTTTCTCAGCTTTCGGGAACGGACTTTAAGATCCGCTTTGAGGTGACCGACGGTGATTTCTATGCCTTCTGGCTTTCCGCTACCGAGGACGGTGCCTCCAACGGTGCCGAGGCCGGCGGCGTTGTAACCCTTTCCTGATCCAATCGGATAATAACTGAAAAGAGGAACGAATATGAAAAAGAATTTTCGATTTTTGATCCTTGCGCTGGCTCTCTGCATGCTGCTGCCTCTGCTGGCAGCCTGCGGCGGAGACGGCAATGGGGAGGACACCACCGAGCAGGGTGCGGGAGATCTGAACCTCACCGCCGAGCAGCTCTTCTGGAGAGAGGTCCTGCAGGATGCAGCCTCCTATAGAATCATCCGCCCCACCGCCGCCGGCATTTATGACAGCCGCATGGCGCTGGTGCTGCAGACCGGTATCCAATCCCTTTCCAAGGGGCAGGTTCGTGTTTACGAGGACACGATGATGGCCAGACAGGAAAAGGAGATCATTCTTGGTGAGACCACCCGCGCAGGCGAGGCTTACCAGAGCACCTTCGACGTGGCCACTTTGGCGGATAACGCCTTTGCCATTGAATATTTTGGCCAGACTGCCGTGATCCACTACGGTGGATTCGAGGGACTGGTGAATGCAATCAGAACTATTTTCGGCTTTATTGCAGAGCCGAGCGGAAAGGATGCGAATTCTTTGTTTGACAGTGTGATTGAGAACGTTCAGGTGTATCCCGGTAACGTAACTCTGAATAACATCTATTGCGACGCGATGCTCTTCCAGCAGAAGAAGCCCGCCGTTCTGCAGGGCAGAGGCAGCGAGGGCTTCACCGTTGTGGCCCGTCTGCTGGATTCCAAGGGCGCTGAGGTGACCAGAAAGCAGGCCGATGTGACTGCCGACGGCACATGGAAGATCAGCTTGGATGCGCCCGCAGGATCCTACGAGAAGTATTCCATCAAGCTCTCCGTGCTCGGCATCGACGTGAAGACGCTGAGCGACGTGGTGTTTGGCGAGCTTTGGATCGCAACCGGCCAGTCCAACATGGCCTACACTCTGCTCAAGGACATTGAGTTCCAGAATCTGCGCTTCGACGACGAGTATATCCGCACTCTGCGCGTGGGCACTCGCTCCAGCGGCAACGGTGGCTACTCCTACGATAAGCTGGGCGATAACGAAAACTCCAGCGTGAAGTGGTTCCTTGGCAACGATGCTGCCTCCATGGAGCAGATGAGCGCCGTGGCTTACTACTATGCAAGCGTGCTTCGTGAGGAGCTGGATATGCCCGTTGGCGTGATCCAGTATGCCGTGGGTGGTACTCCCATCCGCTCCTGGCTCTCCCGCGAGACCATCGATTCCGATCCCGAGCTGAAGGCTCACTATGAGGCAAAGGGCTATCTCCCCTCCCGCGAGGCATGGGATAACACCGCCTACAGACAGGCCTGCGCTCTTTACAACACCATGGGAAGCGTGGTGGACGATCTCAGCATCGCCGGCCTGATCTGGTATCAGGGCGAGCAGGATGCCGGCGAGGATGCCGGCGACGATAACAACGGCGTGAAGTCCTATTATCTCACCGAGATGGAGCTGTTCTATCGTCAGTTCTGCGAGATGTACGGCTTTGAGAACTACGATATGCCCTTCCTTTACAGCTTGATGGTTCCTTACCGCACCAGCGCACAGCCCACCTTCTTCGGTGAATTCACCGCCAACATGGCAAAGTTTGCCGAGAAGCACAAGATGGCATCCGCGATCGCCATCTACGATCAGGATCCCTACTTCAATTCCGATAACAATGCAAGCCATCCCAACACCAAGCGCTTGGTTGGTGAAAGAATGGCCACCGCGGCTCTGTCCTCCACCTACGGTCAGAGCAACCCCTCCACCTCTCCTTATCCCGTGGATTGGAAGGCTGAGAACGGCTCTATCGTGGTTACCTTTGAGAACGTGGCCGACGGTCTGATGATCCACAACGGCATGGGCAACGACGGCTACCTGCGCGGCTTCACCATTGCCGGCTCCAACGGTATCTACGTGATGGCCAACGCTGAGATCATTTCCAAGAATCAGGTGAAGGTGTGGTCTCCTCTGGTTTCCGAGCCCGTTTCCGTGACCTACGCCTATGAGCTGCTGCAGCGCTCCTGCAACCTCGGATGCGGCAAGGACGGCAAGGTGATGTATATGGCGGTGCCCTTCTGCCTGAATGAGACCGACAATGCAAAGCACGCCTCCTATTTCCTCTGGATGACCTGCGATTTTGAAACCCAGTGGCGCATGAGCCATTCCTCCAAGCATCACGGCTTCGATTACGACTGCTGGTCGGATTGCTCGCCTCTGAACGGATCCGCGATCAAGATCTCCTATGATAAGACAAATGCCTACAGCGGCACCTCCGCTCTGCGCGTGGAGCACACCGGAAGCGGAAGCTTCGGCGTTTCTCCCACCAGCAACGGTAAGGGATACGACGAGGGCGTGGTGACCACCTTCAAGGATGCTTTCCAGGATTTCTCCAGCTTTAAGCAGCTCAGCTTCTACGTTCGCAATGACGGCACCTCTGCCGTGACCTTTGAGGGAGCGAACTTCAAGCTTCTCACCGCTCATATTGCTGCCGGCTCCGATTGTGCCGACGGCGTGATCCCTGCCGACGGTCAGTGGCATCAGATCAAGATCGATCTCACCCGCTTCACCGACTTCGTTGGTAACGAGCTGGGCAGCGAATCCATGCAGACTGTGACCAAGATCCAGTTTATGTTCAACGGCACTGCAAACGGCGTGATCCTGCTGGATCAGTTTGAGCTGCTGTTCTGATCAATCAAAAAAACTCCCTCGGCGCCTTTCTGTGCCGGGGGAGAGAATCGAGAGGATAAAAAAATGAGCAAAAAAAATCAGACTCCCGTGGTGATCGGCCTTGGCGACCTGCTGGTCAGCCTGGCACCTCAGGGCTTCACCCGCTTCCTGCAGGCCGAGGAGTTCGGCGTATTCTACACGGGCGCAGAGGCAAACGTTTGCGTTTCTCTGTCTTCCTATAATGTTCCCACCCGCTATCTGACCAGAGTTCCCGAGAATGAGATCGGTCAGGCAGCTATCAACAATCTTCGCCGCTACGGCGTGGACACCGACTACATCGCCAGAGGCGGCAACAGAATCGGCGTGCTGTATCTGGAGAAGGGCGCATCTCAGCGTGCCTCCAAGGTGATCTACGACCGTTTGGGCTCCGGCTTCTGCGAGGCTACCGCCGCCGATTTCGATCTGGAGGGAGCAATGGAGGGAGCAGGCTGGCTGCATTTCTCCGGTATTACGCCCGCTCTGAGCGACGTGACCGCCGAGATGACGCTCACCGTTCTGAAGGAAGCCAAGAAGCGCGGCATCACCGTGAGCTGCGATCTGAACTACCGCAAGAACCTCTGGACCTCCGAAAAGGCAAACGCCGTGATGAGCGAGCTGCTTCCTTACGTTGACGTTCTGATCGCCAACGAGGAGGATGCCGCAAAGGTGCTGGGCATCCATGCCCGCGACACCGACGTGGACGCCGGCAAGATCAATGCCCTTGGCTACATCGACGTTGCCAAGCAGATCCACGATCGCTTTGGCATCAAGACCATTGCCACCACTCTGCGCGAGAGCATCAGTGCTTCCAGAAACATCTGGTCGGCTATGATGTGGCAGGACGGCGAGGCATATTTCTCCGAGAAGTACGACATTCAGATCGTCAACCGCGTGGGCGGCGGCGATTCCTTCAGCGCAGGTCTGATCTACGGCTTGGTGCAGGGCTTCGATCCCAAGGCCACCGTGGAGTTCGCGGCTGCGGCCTCCTGCCTGAAGCACACCATTGAAAATGATTTCAACGTGGTCACCGTGGACGAGGTTCTGGCGCTGGCAAACGGCGATAAGAGCGGACGCGTGAAGCGTTGATCGGGAAAGGAGATCCATCCATGAACGAGATCAATCAGAGAATCAATCAATCGGGCGTTCTTCCCGTGATCAATATCAAAAAGACCGAGTGGGCTCTTCCTCTTGCCAAGATCCTTCTGGATGCGGGCTTCCCCGCATTGGAGGTGACGCTCCGCAGTGAGAGCGCGCTGGAGGCGATCCGCATCATCCACGAGGCGTATCCCGAAATGATCCTTGCCGCAGGCACGGTGTTCTATCCCGAGCAGGCAGATGCCGCCATCGCCGCAGGTGCCACCTTCCTGGTCACCCCCGGCTACGAGGCCACTCTTGCTGCTTATTGCAAGGAAAAGGGCTATACGCTGGTGCCCGGCTGCGCATCTCCCTCCGAGATCCAAACGGCCTATATCGGCGGAATCGACGTGCAGAAGTTCTTCCCCGCAGAGCTGAGCGGCGGCGTTGCCGCACTGAAGCTTTACAGCGGTGCCTTCCGCGACGTGAAGTTCGTTCCCACGGGCGGGATCTATCTCTCCAATCTGGGCTCCTATCTGAAGGAATCCTGCGTGCTGGCCTGCGGCGGTAGTTTCATGGCCCCGGCAAACCTTCTGGAGGCTGAGGATTGGGATGCCGTAAAGGAGCTTTGCGCTCAGGTTGCGGCCATTGCCAAGGAGGCAGGCAGAGGCTGATCTGCTGAAAAACGTCGAAGGACCCGGAGCTTTCCGGATCCTTCGACATTTTTTTCCCTAATGTGCGGGAATCTATTGCAAAACCGACATTGGGGTGGTATAATGAAGGGGAAAACAAAGGGTGCAGAGTTGCCCGAGCCACGGAGGTGCTGAAATGCAGATCGATCTGTTTGGAAAAAAGCGATGGAAGGTGAATCTTCATATGCACACAACGGTGTCGGATGGGAAGATCACTCCTGAGGAGGCCATTGCGCGATACCGCCAAGAGGGCTATGATGCTCTCGCGATCGCCGACCACTGGGCGGTGGGGGAGGAGCGATGGGAGGAGGGGCTTCTGGTGCTGTCTGCCGCAGAATATCACACGCCATTTCGCAATGCCGCTACGGGAATGTCCGTTCGCGACGCCTGCAAGCAAATTTTTCATATCGTTGCCGTTGGCCTTGAGAGCGCGCCCGCATTTGACGTTGAAGCAACGGCGCAGGAGATCATCGACGGTATCCACGAAGCCGGCGGGCTGGCTGTTCTGGCGCATCCGGCATGGTCGCTCAACGATCCGTCCATGATCCTGCCTCTGCGGGGGGTGGATGCCACCGAGATCTACAACACGTATTCGGGATGTCACAACTCTCGCCGGCCGGATTCCTCGCTGATCGTGGATATGCTGGCGAGCTACGGGCGCGTGTACCCCTTGCTCGCGGTCGATGATTCCCATTGGTATGATGGGGAGGAATGCAAGTCCTGGATCATGGCGGAGGCAGAGGAGCTTTCCCGCGAGGCTCTTCTGCAGGCCGTTCGCGAAGGACGATTTTATGCCACGCAGGGCCCTGAGGTGCATCTTGCCCGAGAGGGGGAGGAGCTGGTGGTGCGTTGCTCTCCCTGCTCGGAGGTCGTGTTCTTTTCCAACACAGTGTGGGCGCCTCGCGCTTTTTGCGGTGATGGACTGACCGAGATCCGATACAAGCCGGGAGACGAGGAGCGCTTTGTGCGTGCCGCGGTGCGCGATGCCGAGGGCAGATACGGCTGGACGAATTTTCTGCCGATCTGATCAGTCGGCCACGAGGACTTCCTCGATCTCGCAAACGTAGAAGCGGTGGAAGTCACGGGCGGGATAGGAGCGATCCATGACCTCGCGGTCGAGGAAGGCCTCCTCGCGCAGATCGTCGGCATAGAGCTTGCGGCAAACCAGCACACGGGTGGCCTCGGCAGGGTAGGGGGCTCCGCTTTCGGTTTGCAGGCAGGTGAGCCCCGTTTCCTTGAATTTATCCACGTCTCTTCCGCTGGCGCGGCCGCAGAATGTCAGAGCCTGGCGGTAGGAATCGGGCAGATTGGCCAGCGTGAAGCGGTCTGCGGCCTCGCAAAGACTGTAGGTGTAGCGCTGGGGGCGAACGTAGCAGATGGCCACGGGCTTGTTCCAAAGCACGCCGATGCAGGCCCAGCCAACGGTCATGGTGTTGGCGCCCTCGCCGTCCGGTGCGGTGAGGAGCATCCAATCGGAGCCGATGCTTTGGAAGAAGGGATCGGTTGCCTCGGGGCGGATAGAATGAAAGGTGTTCATGGGTTTCCTCCTTTTTTTGTGATCTATTCTATGCTTATGATACCGCATTTTTGATAAAATTGCAATAGGAAAAGAAAAAAACGGTTGGAGAATGGCCTCTTCAACCGTTTTTTTCGACGAGCTGATTCCTTACTTGCCTGCGGTGGGATCTTCCTCGAAGGCTGTATCCTCGGAGAGGGAGGCGATCACGGAGGCGCTGAAATAGTCCAGAGGATCCACCTGAATGCCCTTCACGGTCATTTCCATGTGGAGGTGCGGCTCATCGGCGATCTCCAGCAGAGCGGAGTCACCAACGGTGCCGAGCAGCTGGCCTTGCTTTACGGAAGCGCCCTCTGCCAGTCCTGCGGCCAGCTCGGCAGAGAGATTTTTATAGACGGTGACGCACTCACCGCTATGCTCCAGAGCCACGCTCCAGCCCATCATGGGATCCTCCCAGATCTTCTTCACCACACCGTCGGCCGCGGCACGGACGTCAGCTCCCGCCGAGGTGGCAACGTCGATGCCGAGATGCACGCGGAAGTCCTGCATGGTTTGCGAGAAGACCTGCACGTCCACGCTGTGGCGCTTAGCCAGCTTGCCCTGAACGGGCAGGCTCATTTCGGGCACGGAATCTGCGGGAGGCTCTGCGGAGTTGGTGCCGTTGGGTTCTGTGGCGGGTGTTTGGAGGGGGAGTGTGACGGTGGGGCCGGTGGAGCTGCCCTGCGTGCGCTTTGCGCGGTTGGTGGCAACGGTGACGGCCAGCACCACCGAAAGCGAAAGCAGGATCACGGTTGCCGTAAGAACGGCTGTGCGACTGATCCGAAGATCTCTCCATCTTTGATAAAGCTTGGTTGCTTTCCATTTGTTTTGCATTGCTTATTCTCCTTTGTTTTGTTTCGGTTCGTCGGCGGAGGAACGGATTCCTCTGCCGGCTGCTGACATTATTTTTGCCTGTCGCGGAGGGATTATGCAAGGAAACCAAAAAAAGTTTTATCATTCCGTATGCCGCAAAAAAAATTCAAGTCTTTACAATATTTTTGCCAACATTCACGATGTGTTCACAAATCTATGTTACAATACTCTGTGTGTCATATCTTGCTTAGGGATCATGACGATTTTGCAGTTCACAGAAAGGAACTACTTTTTTATGATAAAGATCGAGCATCTTGTGAAAAATTACGGCTCCAACTGCGCGGTGGATGACATTAGCTTTGAGGTTGGAGAAGGGGAGATCGTTGGCTTCCTCGGCCCGAACGGCGCCGGAAAAAGCACCACGATGAATATCCTCACGGGATATCTGTCCTCCACGTCGGGAAAGGCCTCCATTGCGGGCATCGATATTCTCGCCGATCCCATCGGCGCGAAAAAGCTGATCGGCTATCTGCCCGAGCAGCCTCCTCTCTATTTGGATATGACGGTGGAGGAGTATCTGAATTTCAACTACGAGCTGAAGGGCTGCAAGCTGGATCGGGAAAAGCACCTCGCTCAGATCTGCGAAACGGTGAAGATCAAGGACGTTTCCCATCGCGTGATCCGCGCGCTCTCCAAGGGCTATCGCCAGAGAGTTGGCATTGCGCAGGCGCAGATCGGCAATCCCAAGGTGATCATTTTCGACGAGCCCACGGTTGGCCTCGATCCCAAGCAGATCATTGAGATCCGCAATCTGATCCGCGGCTTGGGCAAGGCTCACACGGTGATCCTTTCCACCCACATCCTGCAGGAGGTGCAGGCGGTTTGCGATCGCATCGTGATCATCAATAAGGGTAAGATCGTGGCAAACGAAAAAACGGAGAATATTTCTGCCGTGGTGGACAGAAGCCGCCGCTTCAATGCCAAGATCTGCGGCCCGCAGAAGGAGATCCTGACCATGCTTCGCTCCATGTCGGGCATTTCCTATGCCGAGGCGCTGGCCGAGCGCGACGGCGAGGCCTACACCTACATGGTGGAAAGTGAATACGGAGTGGATATCCGCAAGAAGCTGTTCTTTGAGCTGGCCTCCAGAGGCTGGGCACTGATCGGGCTGGAGGCGCTGGGCATGAGCCTGGAGGATATCTTCATCTCGGTGGTGGATCAATCCGAAAACACTGTTGGAAAGGCGCCCATTGCCCGTCGCCGTCCCAAGGGCAAGGAGAAATTTGCGCTGGAGCGCGAGGTTGGCTCCGCTCTGCTGGCAGATGCGCAAAAGCAGAGAGCCGAAGCCGCTCTCACCGAGACCGAGGACGAAGACTGATTCTATATTTCCGAACGCTAACATACAGAAAGGAAAACCACTATGCTTGCCATTTATCGCAAGGAGATGCGCTCCTATTTCATCAATCCCATCGGATATATTTATCTGGGGGTGTTTCTGGTGTTCTCCGCGCTTCTCTGCTGCTACACCACGCTGATCTCCGGATCCTATGACACCACAAGCTATTTCACGTTTCTCATTATTTCCTTCGTGATTCTCGTGCCGCTGCTCACCATGCGGCTCTTTGCGGAGGAGAGAAAGCTGCGCACCGAGCAGCTGCTTCTCACCGCTCCCGTGACCATCACGGGCATGGTTTTGGGAAAGTATTTTGCCGCGCTCACCATCTACGTGTCCGGCATCCTGCTCTCCTGCATCAATTTCCTGCCTCTCTATATCATTGCCGCCGCAGAGCGTGCCGGCGATGAAACGGCTCTCACGCATATCGGGCCGGTGACGGGGCAGATCGTCGGCAGCCTCTTTGCCGTGATCCTTCTGGGCGCGGCTCTCATTGCCATCGGCACGCTGATCTCCGCATTGACAGAAAACCAGCTTTCCGCCGCCGTGATCACCATCGGCGTGATCGCCGCGATGGTTCTGCTCAACGTGTTCAATCTGCTCACCGACAGCAACGGTCAGCCCATCATCGGAAGCTACGTGATCCGATTTGTTCTGGATTGGGTGTCGGTGGTCAGCCGTTATTCCACGTTCGGGCAGGGCATCTTTGATTTTGCCTCTCTGGTGTACTACGTTTCCTTGGCCTTCATCTTCCTGTTCCTCACGGTTCGGGTGTATGAAAAGCGCCGTTGGGGTTGATCGGCTCCGCCGCCTGCTCCAAACACCATCATCAGAAAGGATTTCCGATTGCATATGAGAAAGAGAATGATTCGGAGCCGTCGGGCAAGGTATGGCGGAATGTCGGTGCTTCTCACCGTGCTTCTGATCACCACCCTGGTTCTGTTCAACGCGCTTTTCGGTAGCCTTGCCGATCGATACACGTGGTATGTGAATCTGCAGGCAAAGCCCGATTATTCGGTGACCGAAAGCTGCTATACGCTCCTTGATTCTGCTCTTGGCAGTCAGGGGGAAACGGTTCGCCTGATCTTTTGCGACACCGAGAAAAATCTGAAGGCCGATTCCACCACCGTTTACGTTTACAATACGGTGAAATCGCTGGCCGATCGGTTCCCCGACCGTCTTGCGGTGGAATATCACAATATCTGGCTGGATCCCGCTTCTGTGAAGGGCTACACCACCACGCTGGACCCTTCCACGGGAGAGATGGTGGAAACGAAGCTCCAATCCACCAACGTGATCATTGCGCGCGGCGACTACTACCGCGTTTACAATCTGACCGAGTTTTTCGTGTTTGAAGACGGCGATAGCTCCAAGCTTTGGGCCTACAATGGCGAGAAGAAGCTGGCGGCAGGCATCCTTCATGCGCTGGACGCCGAGAAAACGGTGGTTGGCGTAACGAATAATCACGGCGAGATCTACTACGACTATGAGCTGCTGCTCCTTTTGGACGATGCGGGCTATTCCATCCGCTATTTCGATCTCTACAAGGAGGAGATCCCCGAAAACTGCAAGATGATCCTCAGCTTCAATCCCAACAGCGACCTGACGGTGGCCGATGGGGTGTCCTCCAAATCGGAGGTGGAGATCCTGGAGCAGTTCCTCTCGGTTTCCGGAAACAGCTTCCTGCTCTTTTTGGAGAACGGCACTCCCTCGTTGCCCAATTTTGAGAAGTTCTTGGGCGAATGGGGCGTGGAGTGCGCTTATCACACCTCGGGCGAGCGCAGCTATCGCTACATGGTGCAGGATTCCACGCAATCGCTCACCTCGGATGGCTACACCATCTACGGCGAGGCCGCAGGCGATGCGGTGGCCGCCTACACCGATGGGATCAAGCGCGCACCCGTGTTCCAGAATGCCACCGCATTGCGGGCGGCAAACGGCTATCTGCCGGACGACAACGGCGGCTACGTGAAGGGCAACCGCACCTTCCGCGCTCTTTATCGCGCGGGAGAAAATGCAGTGGCCTGGGCAAACGGACAAGCTGTTGACGATGCGGAGTCTATCCTCTTTTCCATGACAGAGCAGACCAACACGGACGGAGGAAAATCCTTCGTTGGCGTTTGCGCCTCCGTTGAATTCGTAACGGAGGAGTTCCTGCAGTCGGCAGTTCATGGAAACACCGACGCTATGATGAAGATCTTCGAGGCGTTCGGAAAGACCAACACCCCCACGGGGCTCACCATCAAGCCCTTCCGCTCCACCACCATCAGCTCCGTGACCACGGCGCAGATGTGGCGCTGGACGGTGGTGCTGGCTCTGATCCCTGCAGTGACGGTGACCGCAGCGGCAGCGCTGATCCTGATCAGACGCCGCAATGCCTGAGCCTGCAGAGAAAGGAAGTAGCAACCTATGAACTATACCAAAGGTAAAAAAATCGGCCACAGCCTGCGATCCACGTTGATCACGGTTTTGGTGCTGGCTGCGGTGATCCTCTTGAACGTGGGCGTTTCCGCGCTTTGCTCCGAGCTTCTGTGGTATGTGGATATGACCAGCAAGGGCGATAGAATGTTCACCAAGATGTACACGCTGGACAGCGCCACCACCGACTATCTTCGCCTCACCTTCGACGAGGTGAACGCCAAGAGAGCCGAGGAGGGCGAGGAGGCTGTGAAGGTGAAGCTGGTGTTCTGTGCCGATCCCGATATGCTCAAGGCAAACGAGCGCATGAGATACGTTTACTACACGGCGCTCTGCTTGCAGAAGGCCTTCCCCGACACGGTGGAGGTGGTCACCGAGAACGTGTGGCTCAATCCCTCCGCTGTGGATGACTATCGCACCAACTCCTATTCCTCGATCTATCAATCCAGCGTGATCGTGGCCAGCGGCACCGAGTTCCGCGTGACCACCATCGACACTTATTATACCTTCGATACGGAAACCACCGGCGATCCTTGGGCTTACAACGGTGAAAAGAAATTCGTGCAGTCTATCATTGCCGTCACCAAGGCGGAGTCTCCCATTTGCGCCATCACCACGAACCACGGCGAGCCCTTTGCCACCGAGGAGGGAAGAGCGCAGTACAGTGAGCTGCTCAAGGTGATCAAAAACGCAGGCTACCGAGTGGCCTATCTGGATCTGGAGCGGGAGGAGATCCCTGCGGATTGCCGTCTGATCCTCACCTTCGATCCTCAGACCGACTTTGTTTCGTCCTTCCAATCGGCAACCAAGACCTCTGAAACCAAGAAGCTGGATGCTTTTTTGGAGAAGGCCTATTCCTTCATGGTGTTTGTGGATGCAGACACCCCCGTGCTCACCAATCTGGAGGAGTATCTGGAGCAGTGGGGCATTGCCTTCGACCGCTACACCGATCCGTTGGACGAGGCCGTAACGGGCAATTTCCAGATCTCGGCCGATTCGGCACTGGGCTCTGAAAAGCTCACCGTGATCGGTGAATATGCCACCGAGGCGCTGGGCGGCTCTATTACGAAAAATATGAGAGAATACGGCGGAAGCCCGAAGGTGGTATTCGGAAACGCCATGTCCATCTCCTATGCTTATCCCGAGGGCTACGATCAGACCTTCGTTCTGGCCGATGCAGAGGCGGGAACGGGAGCATTCAAGTACGGCAGCTATTATCGCAACCACCATTCCCGCAGTATCTACGATATCTTCACCTCGGGCCAGAACTCCTTGGCCTACGCGGTGAAGGACGGGGAACGCGTTAACAACGGCGATCCCGTTCACACCAAGGGCAATTATCGCCTGATGACGCTCACGCGCGAGAGCCGCACCGTTGGAGAGGGTAAGGGCTACACCAACGTCAACGATGCCTCCAACGTTTGCGCGATCGGCTCCACGCAGTTTGCCGACAATAAGATCCTTTCGAGCAATGCCTACGGCAATACCGACGTTCTTCTGGAAACCCTGCGCGCCATCGGCCGCGAGGTGGTTCCCGTGGGACTGGAATTTAAGCCGATCTACTCGGCTGAGATGACGCAAAGCAACGCCTCCACGGGAGAAGCCTACTATACGCAGGGCGGAAACGTGGCCTGGACGGTGGTGCTTGCGCTGATCCCCACGCTCGGCTTTGCGATCAGCGGCATTGTGATCCTCGTGAAGAGACGGGCAAGAACCTAATTCCGAAAGAAAGGGATAATGGATCGGAATGAGAATTGAAAAAACCATTGTAAATATTATTTTCGATGCCGGCAAGGGCACCTCGCCCGTTGCCAGCCGTGAGGGCGTTTGCGGAGAGCCGCTCGGCGAGCTTCCCAAGCCCTCGCGCGCCGGCTATGCCTTTGAGGGCTGGACGCTCGGCGGAGAGCCCGTAACGGCGGAAACGATCCTGGAGCAGGATCGCGACGTTCGCCTGCAGGCCGTTTGGGTGAAGAAGAGTGCGGAGGAGAAAAAGAGCTCTGTGATGCATAAGCAGAAGCTTCTTGCCGTTGCTCTTTGCTGCTGCATCGTGTTTCTGGCGATTGCCACCGCCGTTGCAAACCGTTTGATCGCCGTTTATCATCTCACCGATGAATACGTGAGCGAGGAAACGGGAGAGACGTTGAAGGACCGCTACACCATCAAGCGCCAGAACGGCGTTTACAAAATGTTTGACCGCGACGGCAAGCTGATGGAGATCACCGAGCATGGCTACACCGCCGCTGCCACGGGGATCCGCTATGAGGTTTACGTGGCGGAGAACAGCGGCAACCAGTATCTGATCAACACCTCCACGGGCGAGGCAGAGACCTACGCCATTGTGGACTATGATTCCAACGTGGGCGAAACGCTTGGCGGAACCGTTTCCCATAAGCGCATCATGATCTTCCCCCGCGTGGGACAGGACAACACCTATTCCATCAAGGTGAAAAATCAGCACGGAGAATATGAATTCTACCGCCAGAACGTGGAAAGCACCGACAAGACCGGCGGCAAGAAATACACCACCGTGGTGCGGATCAAGGGAACCGAGGAAAGCCTGACTACCTACGACCCCACGCTGTTTGCAAGCCTTTGCGTGAGCACGGGCTATATGCTCACCATGCAGAAGCTGGACCACACCGATCCCGAAGCGCCACGCCGTGAGGACGGAAGCATTCGGCTGGAGGACTACGGTCTGGCCGACGTCTACGATGAAAACAATCAGCTGATCTATACGCCTGCCGAATTCACCATCACAAAGGCGAATTTTGCGGCCGACGGTCAATGCTCTCCCTCCGACACGGTCTACACCGTGAAGGTTGGCTCTGCCATCCTTTCGGGCGGCGGCTACTATGTGCAGCTGGTTGGCAGAGACGCCGTGTATATCGTGAGTGCCGACATTGCCAACACGGTGCTTCAGCCCGTGGAGGCGTTGGTGACGCCCGCGATCATCTATCCGATGACCATGAGCACCTACGTGATGGTTTATAATTTCCGTCTCGGCTCGGTGGATCAGTTTATCGGCACCGATGAGGATGAGCTGCTCAAGGACGACAACGTGAAGCTGCTTTCGGCCTTCAGCTATATCGATCTGGCAAAGCGCGAGGGAAGCATCTTCTCCTCCGTGCCCTATTGGCTCACCAATGAAAACAGCATTGTGAGCGGCTATAAGTTCAATAACGACAACGTTTCCACCGTTCTTGGAAATCTTTATCAGATGCAATTCGTTTCCTGCGTGAGTCTGCACCCCACAGAGGACGAGGATTTCAAGAAATACGGACTGGACGAGAACGTGTTTATCATGTCCTTCGATTACGATCCCGACGTTGCGCAGGGAGGCTCAGCGGAGGAATATTGGATCCCCAATATGCTGATCATCAGCCAGCTCACGGAGCAGGGCACCTACTACGTGTATTCCTTCCTCTACGATATGATCGTGGAGGTGGATCAATACTATCTCTCCTTCCTGGAATGGGATAAGGGCGCGTGGTATAATCAGTATATCTTCCAGAATAATATTTCCTATATGAAGGAGATCTCCTTCTCGATGGGCGGAAAGACCTATGATTTCACGCTGGACAACCGCTACACCTACGTTTATTACGATAAGGGAGACGGCACCGGCACGCTGGTGGATCTGGCCAAGGGCACTCTCACCGAAAACGGCGACGGCACCTACACCTATAAGATCACCAAAACCGGCAAGCAGTATAAAGCCTATATGATGGATCTTACTGCGGGTAAGACCTATCGCGATTCCTCCGGCAGCATCGTTTATAAGGGCCGGGGCGACAATGGCGACGTGCTGGTTGCGATGTCTGAGATCTCCACCAATCTGCACATTTATTGCGCACAGCACGAGGGAGCAAACGGCGACCATCGCGTGGACTACACCATCGAGGATTCCTTCCTCAATGATAAGGGCGTGATGGAGACCGACACCTACACGTCGCTGGATAACTTCCGCAGACTCTATGCACAGCTTTTGTGGTATAGCATCGACGGCACCGTGAATGAAAAGGCGCTGGGCTCCGATGTGAAGACCTACGTCAGCACCCATGCTCCCACGGCGGAGATCCGCTATTCTCTGGAGGATATGGCCTCGATCATGAACCCCGAGAACTATTCTAAGAATAACACCTCCGACGTGATCCTTCGGTTCTATCAATACGAGGGCTCCGATTGGAAGATGCTTCTCACCATCGAGGTTCTTTCCTCTCCCGACGCCACTCCCGATCCCACTAAGGCAGAGGGATTGTTCTACGTTCTCACCGACGGTATTGAGAACCTGATGCAGGGCGTGGAGGATTATCTTGCAGGCAAGCTGCTTCCTTCCACCACCTGATCTGAAAAAGCCTCCCCGATCGATCGGGGGGGCGTTGGTTATCTGCATTCCTGATATGGAGCAATGCAAGGGGGACGAGAATGCAGGCCGGTTTGCGTTCATAGCATCAGAAAAGGCATCATCAAGCGATGATGCCTTTTCTGATGCCTATATCGTTTCTTTGGTATCAAAATCCAATCGGACAACCTTTTTGATCTCAAGCCCGTCCGCTCTTGTGTGCCTTGCGCGCTTTTGCGGTTTTGTGCGGCGGAAGCCTTGTTCCCGGTGACTTCAGATGGAGCAGATGAGAAGCTCCAGGCGGGTGTAGCCGTCGATGGAGGCATTCTTCATGGCGGCATCGGCCGAGAGGCAGGCCTCCAGCGCGCGGCGCAGGCGTTGCTCCGTGGTGCGCAGGAGACATTTCTGATAGAGCTTCACGCGAAATTCGTGGGCCTTCAGCACGCTCCCGATCTCCTGCGGAGAGGCGCCGTCGGTCAGCATCAATCGCGTGGTCTCCATTTCGGAAAACACGCGGATCACCTCGCCCAAAACCAGGAGGGGATCGGTGCGGCGGAAGCGGTATTCGGCCAAAATGGAGAGAGCGGCATCGGAGCGCCCTTCCATCAGCGCGTTGGCAAGGGCAAAGGCATCCAGCTCGGAGGAGGGGGTGCAAACCAGAGTGAGCTCCTCCTCGGTGGCGGCGTTTTTGCCGTGTTGAAGCACGTAGAAGCAGAGCTTATCGATCTCATTGGCCAGGCGGTGCATGCTGCGCCCGCAGTAGTCCACCATTCGGGAGCAAAGCTGAGGGGAGGCTGCCACACCGTGATGCTCGAAATGCTTCTGAACCCAAGCGGCCAGTCGGGCGGGCGTGGTGCGCTCGAAATAAACGGGAGTGAGATGCTCGGCCAGCGCCGTGAGAAGCGCGGAGGGCCTTTTGGGAAAGGCGGGGCCGGGATCCAGACAGTCGGCCGAGGCCGAGAGGATGAACACGTTGTAATCGTAGTCGTTCAGCTGTGCCAACGCATCGCAAAGCGCCTCCAGCTCGGAGGGGCGAAGCTGATTGAGATTGAGCCCCGTGAGTGTCACCAGCTTTTTCTCGGCGGCCATGGGAAGAGGCATGAGGGCATCGAGAAGCTTGGAGGGGGTGAAATCCAGCGCATCCAGCTTCATCACGTTGAAGAATTCAAAGGTGAGATCGGGGCAAAGCTGCTCCCGCGCCAGGCGCAGGGCATGAGCCTTCAGATAGTCCTCCTCGCCGAAAAAAAGATATCCGGTGCGGGGAGCGGACTTGATCTCTTTTCGGAAATCCGATTCCTTGATCAGCTCCATGGTGCCTCCTTTCTCGTTTTTTGTCTCTTGAAACAACGATTTACCTTTGTTATTATAGCATAAACGCCCCGATTTTGTCAAGAAAAAGAAAATTTTTCGGAAAGAAAGTTATTTTTTTCAAAAAAGACTTGACAAAATGGGGGTGTTGCGGTTATAATATATGTTGTCATTGTGTAAAAGCGTGTGAATCAGCTGAAAAAGCGAAACGCTTCCGAATTAACGTGAAGGAGGTGCAGACGAATGCTTAGAACTTACCAACCCAAAAAGCGTCAGAGAAAAAAGGAACACGGCTTCAGAAAGAGAATGAAGACCGCTGACGGCAGAAACGTTCTCAAGAGAAGACGTGCAAAGGGCAGAAAGAGACTGACCTATTGATCAGAGATCCCTCTGCTCCATGCCGGGGAGCCTCGGCTTTCCCACAAACATAAAAACACCGACTGCCGTGAACGCGTACCCTCGCTGTGGAAGTCGGCGTTTTTATTTGACACAAAAAGAAACAAATTTCCAGATCCCACACAGTGGCTCTAAAAAACACGGAAGCAACGCGAAGGAAGCAACATGAAGTACACAACCATCAAGGAACACCATTTATACGACAAGACCTTTCGCAAGGGCAGTCGATGGAGCGGGCGGTTCCTCTCGGTGTTCGTGCTGAGAGATTACGCCGCAAAGCGACTGATGATCGAAAACCCCGAAAAGAAATACTACAACCGATTTGGCGTTTCGGTTTCCAAAAAGGTGGGAGGCGCCGTGGAGCGGAACCGCGTGAAGCGGATCCTGCGCGCGGGCTACCGAGCCGTGGAGCCGGAATTGAAGGTTGGCTTTTTGGTGGTGGTGACGCCGAGGGAGGGAATCCTTCAGGCAAAGTCCACCGACGTGGAAAGGGAGCTTCGCCGCGGCTTTCGGCGGCTGGAGATGCTCCGTGACGAAAAGCCGTGAAGCACCTGTGCATCTGGTTGATCCGATTTTATAGAAGGGTGCTGTCGCCCATGAAGCGGCAACCCACCTGCAGATTTTCCCCATCCTGCTCCGCCTATGCGCTGGAGGCATATCAGAAAAGGGGATTTTTCGTGGGCTCTCTGCTCACGCTTCTGCGAATCCTTCGGTGTCAGCCCTTTTGTGCGGGCGGCTGGGATCCCGTTCCCGAACGGGGGCTCAGCAATCGCTACCGTCCCAAGCCGATCACGAAATACTATTATCCGGAGGATAGCTCCTCCGAGGAGTTTGATGGGAGATGACTGCCGCGGCGTCATGCGGTAAGCCTCAACATTGATGACGCAAAATCCCAATAAAGGAAGGGAAACGATTCCAAATGAACAAAACGATGAAAACGAACCGAGGACGTCTTTTGATGCTTCTCGTGGCGGCACTGGCACTGACTCTGCTTCTGGGCAGCTGTGCCTCCAGAGCCACCGCGAAGGCAACGCTCACGCTTACGGACACCATCACGGCCGTGGAGGGCGGCGGCATGAGCGCCGATCAGCTCAAGAACGTTGGCAAAATGCTCGTTACGGTTTATGACGATGCCGAATTCGACGTGCGCGATTGGCTGATCGCGGCCACCAGAGGCCATGATATGCTGGCCGAGGGCTTCAACGATGCCAATGCCACCGGTCTGGGTACGGCCGATCCCGTTGCCACGGCGAAGAACATCCTCGATAAGGCTAACGCCAAGGCATCCGACAGCAACAAGATCTCTGCTGAAAACTATGCCAATCTGAACGCGTTGGATCTTCAGCGTCTGGTGGACAATTTCAAGACTACCGTGGACGTGGAGGCCAAGGGCGGCCTTTGGGATAAGCTTCTGAGTGCCGTCGGTGCCGGCCTGAACTGGATCACCAAGTATCTGGGCTTTGGCAACTATCTGCTGGGCATCTGCATCTTTGCCGTGGTGGTGGAGATCCTGATGCTGCCTTTTGCTGTGAAGCAGCAGAAGAATTCCATCCGTCAGGCGCATCTGCGCCCCAAGGAAATGGCGATCCGCAATAGCAATAAGTATAAGGGAAGAAACGATCAGGTTACGCAGCAGAAGATGCAAAGAGAGATCCAGGAGCTTTATCAGAGAGAGAATTTCAGTCCTCTCGCCGGCTGTCTGCCTCTGCTTCTGCAGTTCCCGATTCTGATCGCGCTCTACAATATCGTGATCGATCCTCTGCACTACGTGCTGGGGCAGGCCACGAGCATCACGGGTGCGATCTCGTCCTACTACACCGCGGCAAGAGCCGCAGGCGGTATGGGCATGACTATGAGCGGAAGCACCGCAAGCTCCATTTCGTTCCTTGCGGAGGCTAAAAGTCTGGAGGCCTTCCGCGGCATTTCCGATTTTGCCTATTTCAATAACGGCTCTGCCGTTTGGGATTCGCTGAGCAAGATCGGCGAGATCCCCAACTTCACCGTGCTTGGCAAGAACTTCGGCGTGGCGCCCAGTCTGGCCAGCGTGGACGTGCTGCTCCTGATCCCGATCCTCACCTTCGTGGTGTATTTCTTCAGCATGAGATTGTCTCGCAAGTTCAATCCTCAGCCCGGTCAGGATGCCGCCACCGATCGTCAGGTCGCCTGCTCCAATTCCATGATGGACGTGAGCATGCCCCTGATGTCCACCTTCTTTGCATTCATGGTTCCCGGTCTGATCGGTGTGTATTGGATCTTCCGCAGCTTGCTCACCACGCTCAAGCAGTTTATCATGAGCCGCGTGATGCCGCTGCCCACCTTCACCGAGGCCGACTATAAGGCTGCCGCCAAGGAAATGGCAGGCAAGGCGCCCAAGGTGGAAAAATCCGCCAACGCGGGCAAGGTGAGATCTCTGCATCACATCGACGACGAGGATTTCGATGACACGCGCGAGAAGGCGATGGAGCGCCGCGCGCTGTTGGAGGAAAAGGAGCGCGAGGAAAACGCCAAAAAGGCAAAAAGCTCTCCCTTCGGAGCCACCGAATTGAAGGATGATCCCACTGAGGATCAAAAGAACGACGATAACTGAATCTGATTAAGAAAACGAGGATACGACTGTGAAAAAAGAATTGATTGTCACGGCTAAGTCCGTGGAGGAGGCGCGCAAGAAGGCGGCGGCCGAAATGAACGTTGCCGAGGAGGATCTGATCGTTACGGTGCTGGAGGAGGGCAAAAAGGGCTTTCTCGGAATCGGTGCCGTGGATGCAAAGATCTCCGTTTCCTACACCGTGAAGGGTGAGGATTGCGCCATGGAGTTTATTTCCAAGATCATTGAGGATATGGGCCTGCAGGGCCTTGTGATCTCCAAGAAGGCAGGCAGCAACGATGACGTTCTGATCACCGTGGACGGCGACAACGCCGGCTTGCTCATCGGCCATCACGGCGAGACGCTGGATTCCCTCCAGTATCTTGCCAACCTCGCCGCAAACAAGAAGGTGAACGGTGAGAAGAGAGAATACGTGAAGATCACGCTGGACATCGAGGGCTATCGCGCCAAGAGAGAAAGCGCGCTCCGCGCTCTGGCCAGAAGAATGGCCGCCAAGGTTGTGAAGTATAAGAAGAGCGTGATGCTGGAGCCCATGAATCCCTATGAGCGCCGCATCATCCATTCCGAGGTGCAGGGAATTGAGGGGGTTTCCACCAATTCCATCGGCTCGGAGAACAATCGCCGCGTGGTGATGTATCTGGATGACGGCAAGAATGCCGCCGCTTCCGCAACGGAAGAGAACGAGGACTGATCCCTGCAAGCAAGACGAGCCCATGGATCCCCCAACGGTGTGAGCCGTTGGGGGAGGGCCGTCTTGCTCTTTTTATTCACAAGGAAAGGATTTTGCTATGTTGAACGATACCATTGCCGCCGTTGGCACCCCCCGCGGAAAGGGAGGTGTGGCGCTTTTGCGCGTGAGCGGCGCGGAGGCGATTGCCATTTGCGAGCGGGTGTTCCGCCCCGGAAGCGGAAAGCGCTTGGGGGAGGTGTCCTCCAGAGTCGCCGTTTACGGCGGTATCTTCATTACAGAGAACGGCTCGGAGGTGGAGATCGACGATGGGATCGCCACTGTGTTCCGCGCGCCCGCCTCCTTCACGGGGGAGGACACTGTGGAGATCTGCTGTCACGGCGGCATCCTGCTGACGCAATCGGTGCTGACGGCTTTGCTGGCGGCCGGTGCGCGGCCGGCAGAGGCGGGGGAATTCACTCGACGTGCTTTTCTCAACGGCAAGATAGGGCTTTCCTCTGCCGAGGCGCTGGCCGATCTGCTGGAGGCCACGAACCGAAATCAGCTCCTTTTGGCTCACGGCGGCATGGGCGGCAAGACCGAGGAGAAGTGCGGAGAGCTGTATGCCCGCCTGCGGCATATTCTGGCCTCGGTGTACGTCACCATCGATTATCCCGACGAGGATCTGGCCGAGATGAGCCGCGAGGAGATCCTGGAGGCGCTGGAGGCTTGCCGCGAGGAGCTGGGCAAGCTGGCCGACACCTATCGCACGGGCCATGCCGTGGCCGAGGGGATCCGCACGGTGATCTGCGGCCGCCCCAACGTTGGAAAAAGCTCGATCTACAATCGGATCGTTGGCCGAGAGGCCGCGATCGTGACCGACGTGGAAGGAACCACCCGCGACGTGCTTTCCGAGACCGCCTCGCTGGGAAAGGTGACGCTTCGTCTCTTCGATACGGCGGGACTGCGAAGCACGGCAGACCGCGTGGAGCAGATCGGCATTCAAAGAGCCGAGGAGGAGCTGGAGCGAGCCGAGTTGGTGCTGGCCGTGCTGGACGGTACGCGGGATCCCGAGGCCGAGGAGCAGGCACTTTGCGAACGCTTGCAGGCCTGCGGTGCGGCCGTGGTGGCCTTGGTGAACAAGAGCGATTGCCGCGCGGGCGGAATGTTGGATTGGGCAAGAGCCCATTTTGAAAAAACGGTTGCCGTTTCCGCCGCAAGCGGTGAGGGCATGGAGGAGCTGGCCTCGATGGTGGAGCAGCTGTTTGTGGACGGCGCTTTGGATCTGGGACGGGACACGGTGCTGTCCAATGCTCGCCAGCATGCGGCGGCGCTCCGCGCACTTTCCGCGCTGGAATCGGCGGCGGAGGCTCTGCGGTCGGGGCTTCCCGTGGATCTCTGCTGCTCGGATGCCGAGGCGGCCATGGAGTATCTTTCGGAATTGGACGGACGCGCCGTTTCGGAGGATCTGGTGAGTGAGATCTTTTCTCACTTTTGCGTTGGAAAATAAAAACGGAGGAAGAGACAATGCCCGATTGGAGAGAAACCGTTGACGAGGGGTGGGTGCGAGGGATCGCAAAAACAGCCTGCCTGCAGTTGACGGAGGAGGAGATCGCATCGCAAACGGCGGCGCTTCGGGATATGCTGGAGGCGCTGGATTCGTTGCATGATTTTGATGCTCACGAGACGTGGCGCGGCCGCGCCGTTCCCGCAGAGGCTCTGCGAGAGGATACGGTTGGCCGCTCTCTGGAGCAGGAGGCTCTGCTCTCCGCCGCTCCCGATCGGGAGGATGGTTTCTTCCGCGCACCCCGCGCGATCCGCACAGAGGGAGGCGCGGAATGACGGAATTTCGTTCGGTGGCGGAATGGATCCGCCGATTGGAGAGAGGGGAGATCAGCTCCCGAGAGCTAACGGAATTGCAGCTTCGCCGCATTGAGGCCGCCGAGCCATCGGTGGGGGCTTTTTTGCGCGTGGATGCGGAAGGGGCGCTTCGGGCGGCCGATGCTTCCGACTGCCGTCGCCGCGAGAGGCGCTGCCTCCATCGGCTGGACGGGATCCCCTTCGCCGTGAAGGATAATCTTTGCACGCGCGGCTTGGAAACGACCGCCGCCTCCCGCCTGCTGGAGGGCTACGTTCCCCCCTATGATGCGGATGCAGTGCGGCTTCTTCGGGAATCGGGGTGCATTTTGCTGGGCAAGCTGAATCTGGACGAGTTTGCCATGGGCTCCTCCACGCGCTATTCTGCGCTGGGAGATACGAAAAATCCGTTGGATCCGAGCCGTGTGGCAGGCGGCTCCTC